>JACQXP010000068.1 GCA_016208645.1 Candidatus Methylomirabilota bacterium
AAGCGATTTGAGATATTCCTGAAAGAATTCCACAACGTAGCGAGTTTTCTCCTTCCGAGGTGGGCCTAGCCGAAACCGACCTTCGGTATGGTCAGAGAACTTGTGAAAGAGATCTTGCAAACTGATCGTCATGCGGAAGTAGCTCTCATGACACTGCTATCCTCCTAGCCCAAAGCCTGGGCGAGGTCCTCGATCAGGTCGTCTGCGTGTTCGAGCCCGATGGAGAGCCGGAGGAGATCCTCGGGGGTCCGGGTGTCCGGGCCTTCCATCGAGGCGCGATGCTCCATCAGACTTTCCGCGCCACCCAGGCTGGTGGCCCGGGTAAAGATCCGCACCTTGGCGGCCACCCCGAAGGCTCGATCCCGCCCGCCCTTCACCTGGAAGGACAGCATCCCGCCGGGCAGCGCCATCTGCCGGGCCGCGATCTCGTGGCCCGGATGCTCCTTCAGCCCTGGATAGTGGACGGCGGCAACCCCGGGGTGGCCAGCCAGGAACGTCGCAACCGTCAGCGCGCTCTCCGAATGCACCCGCATCCGAAGGGGGAGCGTCGGGACACCCCGGAGGACCAGCCAGCACTCGAACGGGGACGGGACCGCGCCCCCATTGACCTGGACCTTCCTGATCCGTTGGAAGAACTCCCCTTCGGTCCTCGCAATGACAGCGCCCCCCAGGACATCGCTGTGCCCGCCCAGGTACTTCGTCGTGGCATGCATGACCAGGTCGGCGCCAAGTTCAAACGGCCGTTGCAGGATCGGCGTCGCCCAGGTGTTGTCGCAGGCGCAGAGCGCGCCGGCCCGGTGCGCGATCTCCGCGATCCCCGCGATGTCGGTGATCTTGAGGAGAGGATTCGAGGGGGTTTCGACCCAGATCAGCTTCGACGTTGGACGAACCGCCCGCTGGAACTGGATGGGATCGGTCATATCCACGAAACTCGTCTCCAGCCCCCACGGGGCGAAGGTGTCCCGCAGGAGGCGGGCCGTTCCATGGTACGCGTCCCTCGGGGCGACCACGTGGTCCCCCGGCGCCAGCGCCTGGAAGACGCTCATGGTTGCGGCCGAGCCGGAGGAAAAGGCGGCCGCCGCCGCACCGCCTTCCAGGGCGCTGAGACACCGCTCCAGCGCTTCCCGATTCGGGTTGCTGGTCCGGGAGTAAATGTAGCCGCGCGGGTAGGTCCCGTCTGCCTCCCGCGCGAACGTGGTGGACAGGTGAATCGGAGGGGTCACCGCCCCCGTGGCAGGATCAACGCTGTGGCCGGCGTGTACCGCCAGAGTCTCGATTCGCATCCGTGACCCTCTCTCTAGCCTCATGTCTGGTTGCCCGCGAGGCATTTCGGCGTCCGGGGACCCGTCAGGCGTCGTCCTACCTCCACCCGGCCGCATCCACGGCGAAATCGAACGCCTCCGCCCGGTCCGCTTCGGCCATCGGGAGAGCCCGGAACGCCCGTTCCTCCCCGGACCGCAGGTCACCCACCGGGATACATTGTTGACCGAGGATGCCGCCCCGCCGGGTCTGGTAGTAGTTCACCCAGACGCCGACACCCAGCGCCGTGTCGCTGCCGGTGTTCCTGACCTTGCCCACAATCCCTCCCCGGCTGGCCTGAAAGTCGAGAACCTGTCCCAGCCTCGTCACTCTCTTGTGCGCTCAAAGAGTTCCTTCAAGACCACATTGACCTCTCGTGGGGTCAACCAACCCTTCTCCACGAGGATGTCCCCCAGCAGTCGATGGGGTCGATTGGCGAAATCGTCGTCAACCTGTTCGCCCATGGCTTCGCGGACTTGCTGTATGCTGACGTATCCCAGTTCCACTGCAAGCATTCCAAACCGAGGCCAGAATTTCTTCGGAAGCGGCTGAGTGGCGTCATTCTCCATGTGCGATTCCATCCTCCGTCAGATCGGCCGTATTCGCGCTCAGCATTCCAGGGCAACCCGGATGGGCTGGCCGGTGCGGGCGAAGTCCATGGCCGCGTTGATCTCCTCCAGGGGGAATGTGTGGGAGATGATCTTGTCGAAGGGGTAGCGGTCCTTGCACCGGACCAGGAGGTCCAGGGCCCGGGGGATCACCCACTGCTGGTACACCGACACCGCCAGGATCGTCTTGCTGAAGCGCACGGCGTTGCCCGGATCCACCTGGCCGGCCATGTCCAGGTTGATGTTGCCGATCAAGAGGTACCGGCCCCCGACCCGGGCCATCCGCATCCCCTCGTCCACGGCGTCCGGGCTGCCGCAGACTTCCACCACGACATCGGCCCCCACGCCACGCGTGAGATCCCTGACCATCTCCAGCCGCTGGGCCTGGGGCATCCTCTCCACGTTGATCGTCACGTCGGCGCCGAAGGCCTTGGCCATCTCCAGCCGGTGTTCCCGCTTATCCAGGCTGATGACCCGCGCCGCGCCCATCTCTTTGGCCACCGCGATCCCATACAGGCCGAGGCCCCCGGCCCCCTGGATGACCAGCGTATCCCCCAACATGATGCCGACCCTGTGAATACTGTAGACCATCTGGGCCAGCGCACAGTTGACGGGGGACACGACATGATTCGGCAAGTCCTGCGGGACCTTGAATGTCCAGTGTCCCGGATGCAGGTAATAGTACTCCGCAAAGGCGCCGTTGAAGTGGGGTGGCGTGTCCGCCGGGACGCCCAGCCATCGCCTGTAGCGATTGGGACAGCCGGGGACGCCGGTAAAGCAGGCCCAGCACTGGCCGCAAGGGCTGTAGTAGGAGTACACCAGCCGATCCCCCTCCGCGAGCGGCTGTCCGAGGGAGTCGGTCTTGACCTCCCTCCCGAGCTTCTGGATCGTTCCCATCATCTCGTGCCCCAGGATCTGGGCGATGCCGCCCTTCAGACGGGGCCCGCGCCCCTCCACGAAGTGGATGTCGGACCCGCAGATGTTGGCCAGGCTGAGGTTGACCAGGATTCCATCCGGCTTCACGTCCGGCACGGGGTACTCGCGGATCTCCAGCGGCCTGCCGGCCTCCCACCAGATCGCGGCCTTGCCTGTCATGCGTCGCCTCCCTTGGATTGAGTGGATCCGCCCTCACCCGGCACTCCCCTGCCACCTTCGCGGAGAACGGACCAAGGCCAATTGAAAACGGACAACCGACAACCGACGACCGGTCAATGCGCCGGTGCCCGTCGTTGGGTTGACCGGTTGTCAGTTGTCGGTTTCCTATTTGAAATTCCCGTTACGGTTCCGGCTGCAGAATCTCGACCCGGCACTGCACCGCCTTGCGGAAGGCCTCGGCGTCGGCCGCCGAGCCCACGATGGCCCCGTAGTGCATGGGGATGGCCAGCGTGGGCTGGATGGCATTGCAGGCCGTGGCCGCCTCCTGGGCGGTCATCACGTACGTCCCGCTGACCGGCAGCAGGGCGACATCCACGCCCTTCGCCTTGGCCATCTCCGGGATCTCGTCGGTGTCCCCCGCGTGGTAGATCCGCACCCCGCCGGTGTGCAGGATGAAACCCACCTTCCCGTCCGCCTTCGGATGAAAGGGGTTGCCGGGCGCACGGAACTTGTTCACGTTGTAGGCCGGCAGGACCTCGACCTGCACCCCGTCAACGTCCAGGCGATCCCCCGGTGCGACGACCCGGACGGCCTTGGGCTTGAGGTCCTTCACCGCCTTCTCGCAGGCGGCGATGGTCACCACGGTGGTCCGCGGCGTCACGACCTTCTTGAGGTCGTCCACGCTGAGGTGATCGAAGTGCTCGTGCGTCACGAAGACGAGGTCGGCCGGCTCCGCCTTCGGCCCCAGCTTGTACGGGTCCACGTAGATGACCCGATCCGTCTTGAGCTTGAATCCATCGTGGCCGAGCCAGGTGATCTGGATCCCTTCATGCTGCAACATGGCTCACCTCCCGTTGTGATCCGGCGAGGAGGCTTGAAGGTTTCCGGCCTCCCTGCATCCCAGCCTTCTAGCCTCCCGGCCGCCCAACCTCGTTCAATCCGAAGACCCTATTGTATATTGCCCGCACCCGTCCGGTATGCGCCGCGTAATCTTTCTGGAAGCGTTCCCGGGCCGAGTCATCTCCCTGCGGATGGTACCCCATCCGCTTGGCCAGCTTCTCCAGCTTGGCCGGCGCGGCCGGCAGCGTGTTGACGCCCAGGTCGGCCACGATCCGCAGGCGGTTCTCCACCCGCCGGAGGAACCGATACGACTCCTCCAGGACGGCCGCGTCCTCGGGAGGGAGCAACCCCTCGGTGGCGAGGCCCCGCAGGGCCTCCAGGGTGCCCGGGGTGCGGAGATCGGGACGGCTCCGCCCGTGGCGAAGCTGAAGGTACTGCGCCAGGAACTCGATGTCCACGATGCCGCCGCTGCCCAGCTTGACGTGGGCCCCCTTGCCTCCGCCGCCGCCTCGCTCCGTCTCCATCCGGTGGCGCATGGCCTGGATGCGTTCCGCGAGATCCGCCTGCTCCGGCGATTCGTAGACGAACCGGTGCGTCTGGGCGAGGAACGCCCCGCCGAGGGCGGGGTCGCCGGCCACGGGGCGGGCCTTGATGTACGCCTGTCGCTCCCACAGCTCGGCCATCCGGATGAAGTGGGTCTCGAAGGCGGCCAGCGGCTGAGCCAACTCGCCCTTCTGCCCCCCCGGACGCAGCCGCGTGTCCACCCGGTAGACCGCGCCTTCCTGGGTGATGGAGGTGAGGATCTTGGTGATGCGGTCGGCGAGCTTGCTGAAATATTCGGTGTGGCTGATGCGTTCGGGGCCCGTCGTCGTGCCCTCCCCTCGGTACACGAAGACGAGGTCCAGGTCCGAGGCGTACGACAGCTCCTTTCCGCCCAGCTTCCCCAGGGCCACGATGGCGAAGCCCGGTGGGTCCGCCGTCCCGAAGCGGTCCGTGAGATCCCGCTCCGCCATCTGCAAGGCGGCCTCCAGGCACGCCTCCGCCAGATGGGTGAGGACCCGGTGGGTCTCCGTCACGTCCGCCTGGTCCAGGATATCCTGCAGGCCGATCCGGAGTTCCTCCGCCTTCTTCACCCGGCGGAGGGCGTCCAGCCGCGCGCCGCTCGTCTCCGCCCCGGCCAGCGCCCGCTGGAGATCGGCGGCCACCCGCTCCCGGCCGTGGCGGGCCGCCGGCTCCGGCGTGAGGAGCGCGTCCAGCAACTCGGGGTGGTGCAGCAAGGTGGCCGACAGGAACTCACTGGTGCCGAAGAGCCGGACCAGAAGGCTCAGGAGCCCCTGCGTGTCCGCCAGCAGGGTGAGGAATGTCGTCCGCGCCGCCACCGTGGTGATGAACCGCTCGAAGGTGGTCAGGGCCAGGTCCGGATCCGGGACCCCCTCCAGGGCAGCCACCAGCGCCGGGGCGAGCCGGGCCAGGGCCCGCCGCGACTGCGGGGGAGCGTGGGCGAAGGGCTGGCCCTCGCGGATCGCCAGGAAGTTGCGGAGCGCCCGGTCCAGGTCCTCGAACCCCACGGAGGCCAGCCGGTTCCGGAGCTGCTCGGCGGGGAGATCGGCGTTGAAGAACAGGGCCAGCGGGTCGGCCGCCTCCTCGGCCGGCTCTTCCCCGCGCGGCAGGATCCCCTGGAGGAAGGCGTCGTACAGCGCGCGCACCGCGCTCGTATGCCGCTCGTACTCCGTGAGCAGGCTCGCCGCGGGATCGGGGTGCTCTGGGAGCTGGTAGCCCATGCGCCGGGCCAGGGTCGCCAGCTCGCGCGGCGCCTCGGGCAGCGTATGCGTCTGGCGGTCGTGCAGGATTTGCAGCCGGTGCTCCAGCTTCCGCAGGAAGAGGTAGGCGCGGACCAGGACCTCGTAGTCCGCGTCGGCCAGCAGGGTGAGCCCCGCCAGCCGGTGCAGGGCGCGGAGGGTGTTCGCCTCGCGCACCCAGGGGTTCTTGCCCCCCTGGAGGAGCTGAAACCCCTGCACCAGGAACTCGATCTCCCGGATCCCGCCGTAGCCCAACTTCACGTTCCGCCGGGCACGCCGGTCCTCGCGAACCGCGAGGTTGATCCGCTCCTTCATGGCGCGGATCTCCTCCAGCGCGGCGAAGTCCAGGTACTGCCGGTAGACGAAGGGCACAACCAGGCGCTGGAACGCCTCGCCGAGGGCGGGGTCGCCCGCCACCGGGCGCGTCTTGATCAGGGCCTGCCGCTCCCAGGTCTGGCCCCAGGACTCGTAGTAGACCTCGCAGGCGCGCAGGGAGCACGCGATCCCTCCCGAGCGGCCCTCGGGACGGAGGCGCAGGTCCACCCGATACAGATGTCCCTCGGGCGAGGTTTCGCCCACCCCCTTGACCAGCATCTCGCCCAGCTTCCGGAAGAACTCCTGGTTGCCGATGCGGCCCAGCGGACCCCCTCCCGCGCCGGGAATGCCGGGGGTCTCCCCCTCCCCTTCGTAGACGAAGACGAGGTCAATGTCGGAACTGAAATTCAACTCCCGCCCCCCCAGCTTTCCCAGGCCGAGGATCACGAAGGGGCACTCGCGGGTGCGTCCCGAGTCGTCGGCAAGCTGGGGCAGGCCGTGCCGCCCGCTGAGGTCCGCCCGGCACACCGCGTAGGCGGTCTCCAGGACCACGTCGGCCAGGTTGGAGAGTTCCTCCGTGATCCCCGCCAGGGTCTGCCGGCCCAGGAGGTCCTGCAGCCCGATCCGGAGGATCTCCTGGACCTTGAACCGGCGCAGGGCGCTCCACTTCCGCTCCAGCGTGGGCGCCGCAGCTACCACCTGCCGGGCCTCCTCGGCCAGCTCCTCCTTGCGCTTTGGCCGGCGGATGATCCCCGGCTCCAGCAGCCACTCGAAGAGCTGCGGGTGGCGGACCAGGATGTCGCTGAGAAACTGCGAACTCCCGAAGATGGTGAGGAGGAGATGCAGGATGCGCGGGTTGTCGCGCAGGAGTCCCAGCAGGAACCGCCGATCCAGGACCGCCTGGTTGAACCGCTCCAGGTTGTTCAGCGCCAGGTCCGGGTCCGGCACGCGCTTGAGGCCCGTGAGCAGCGAGGGCAGCACCGCCTCCAGCTGGGACCGGGCCGCCGCGTCCGGCGCCAACAACTCGATGTTTTTCGCCGCCTGCTCCGGATGCTGGCACCCGGCCGCGGCGAGCTTTTGAGTAAGCTGCACCGTCTGGTTATCCATAGGCAGAGAGGAGCGGGACGCAAACGGCCCGCCAGAACCTGCGGGTCATGCATACCACGGAACCTCGCATCGTCGCAAGCGCTCCGGGCTGGGGGCTGGGTGTTGGGGGTTGGGGATTAGGGGATGGGGGTCGGGTGTCGGGGAAAACGAGAGGCGGGATGGGACCGGACGACCGGCCACGAGGAAAAAAGACCGCCCCGCGGGCAGAGGGCCCGCGGGGCGTTGGCGCGAATCCCGGGACGGGTAGAGCCTAGCCCGGATTATTCGCGAACATGTTCGCGAATAATCGCGGGGAATGACCAAATCCCAATGGCCAATGACCAATTGCGGATGGGATTTCCGTGAAGCCCCGTCCAGGGCGGTGAGGGCGGCGTCCAGCGAGCCCGGCACCGACGGGACACTCTTCAGCTCTTCGGGGCCCAGTTCGTAGATGTCCTTGTCCAGCGGGGAGCCGGGGTCGATCTTGTTCTGGATGCCGTCCAGGCCCGCCATCAGCATGGCCGAGAAGCCCAGGTAGCCGTTGCAGGTGTTGTCTGGAAACCGCACCTCGATCCGCTTGGTCTTGGGATTCGGCGAGTACATGGGAATACGGATGCCGGCGCTGCGGTTCCGGCTGGAGTAGGCTAGGTTGACGGGGGCCTCGAAGCCGGGGACGAGCCGCTTGTAGGAGTTCGTCGTGGGGGCCACCAGGGCGCACAGGGCCGCGGCGTGCTTGAGGATCCCCCCGATGTACCAGAGCGCCAGGTCCGAGAGCCCGGCGTAGCCGTTGCCGGCGAACAGGGGCTGGCCCCCCTTCCACAGGCTCTGATGCGTGTGCATGCCGGAGCCGTTGTCGTTGAACAGCGGCTTGGGCATGAGGGTGACGGTCTTGCCGTGCTTGCGGGCTACGTTCTTGATGATGTACTTGTACCACATCAAGTTGTCCGCGCTCCGCGTCAGCGAGGTGAACCGCATGTCAATCTCGGCCTGGCCGGCCGTGGCCACCTCGTGGTGCTGCGCCTCCACGGCGATCCCGACCTTCTCCATCGTCAGCACCATCTCGGTGCGGAGATCGGCCATGCTGTCGGTGGGCGGGACCGGGAAGTAGCCCTCCTTGTAGCGGGCCTTGTAGCCCAGGTTGGGCTTCTCGGCCGTCCCGGTGTTCCACTGGCCCTCCACCGAGTCGATGTAATAGTAGCCGCAGTTCTCCCGATAATCGTACCGGATGTCGTCGAAGATGAAGAACTCCGCCTCGGGCCCGAAGTAGGCCGTGTCGGCGATGCCGGTGGACTTCAGGTAGGCCTCGGCCTTCTGGGAGATGTTCCGGGGATCGCGGGTGTACTTCTCCTTGGTGATGGGGTCCACGATGTTGCAGATGAGGCTGAGGGTGGGGGTCTCGGTGAAGGGGTCCATGACCGCCGTGGTGGCGTCCGGGATCACCAGCATGTCGCTGGCATGAATGGCCTGCCACCCGCGGATGGAGCTGCCGTCGAAGCCGAACCCCTCTTCGAAGGAGCCCTCCTCGAGCTGGGAGATGGGCACCGTGAAGTGCTGCCATATCCCGGGGTAGTCCATGAATTTGAGATCCACCATCCGTGTGCCCTGCTCCTTGGCGAACTTCACGACTTCTTTCGGCGTCATGGTCCCTCGCTCCTCGCATGAGGCCTGCGGCCGTCGGCCGCAGGCCGGGGTCCCGGAATACCGCTGATCCTTCGTCCCGGGCCCGGGGGCGTCCGCCCTCGGGCCGGTCCTAGATGGCCGCCTCGCCGCGCTCGCCGGTGCGGATGCGGATAACCTCCTCGCAGGGCAGGATGAAGATCTTGCCGTCCCCGATCCGGCCGGTCTTGGCCGAGGACTGGATCGTCTCCACGACCTTGTCGCACTTGCCGTCCGGGACGACGATTTCGATCTTCACCTTGGGCAGAAAATCAATCGTGTATTCCGCACCCCGGTACAATTCCGTGTGGCCCTTCTGCCGGCCGAAGCCTTTCACCTCGCTCACCGTGATCCCCTGGATGCCGATCTCGGCCAGGGCATTCTTCACCTCGTCCAGCTTGAACGGCTTGATGATGGCTTCGATTTTTTTCATGTGTCTCCTCCCACCCAGTACGTCCGGAGCGCCGCGAGTTGTGAGAGCAAACCCTATGCCAGGAAGATTCCTGATAGAGGCCGGTGCTTCGGGTCACCCAACTGCTTGCCGTGACGAGGTTTGCCAGATCCCCTCGGTCCTCCCCCCGCCCTGGCGGGGTTCGCGCCTGCCACCCGCATAGGCACATTCACCTGGCCCTGCTGGTTTTTTGACCACGCTATGCTCTACCCAGGAGCTCCCGGATTTTCTCCTTCAGCTCCGCCAGGTCGGCAGACTTGGTCAGATAGGCGTCGCTGGCCCACGTCCCGAAGTCACGCTTGAAATCGCCGTAGGCGGTGCAGATGATGATCGGCATGTCCCGATGGGTCTCCCGAACCTTCCGCAAGAGCTCGATCCCATCCATCCCCGGCATCTTGATATCGATGGTCATGAGGTCGGGCCGGGCCTGCTGCACCATCCGGAGCGCTTCGCTGGCGTTCGCGGCCACCTGGACCTGGTACCCGGCATCGGAGAGTTCCTCGCGGTACAGGAGCCGGATGGCCTCCTCGTCGTCTACCACCAAGATGGTTTTCATTGAGGTCGCCTCCCTGGATTCCCCCACCTCGCCCTGCACCCTGGCTGCTGCCCGGATCACCCGCGCACTCCGGGCGGGTGTGACGGGCAGCCGACCCGGATCGCCGGACGTCACCGGCGCCTTGACGCCGCCACCGCCCCGCAGCGCGGGACCGTCGCCATGAGGAGCCAGAGCCGGAAGGTCACCCCCTCGCCGGGACGGTTATCCACCTCCACCCGTCCCCCATGGGCCCGGACGATCCGGCGGACCAGCGGGAGCCCCAGGCCCGTCCCCGCCTCCTTGGTGGTGAAGAACGGATTGAAGACCTCGTCCAGGATCTCCTGCGGGATGCCCCCGCCGGTGTCGCTCACGCTCAGCTCGACCCACTCC
>JACQXP010000069.1 GCA_016208645.1 Candidatus Methylomirabilota bacterium
GACGGACTCCTAGCCCGCATTATTCACGAATGGACCTGTGAATTCTCCGGATCCAATGACCAATGACCAATTTCCAATGACCAATGATGGTGGGGCACCCATCGCACCTCGCCCGCCCCGGGCGGTGCGATGGGTCCCGCAGCGCGCCGTCAAGGGGCTTCACGGAACTACCATCCACAATTGGTCATTGGCCATTGGGATTTGGTCATTCCCCGCGATTATTCGCGAACATGTTCGCGAATAATCCGGGCTAGCGCCGGGTGCCGGGGACCAATTCCCCAGAGGAGGCATCATGGTCAAGATCGCTCCGTCGGTGCTGTCGGCAGACTTCGGGATCCTGGCGGAGGAGATCGCCAAGGTCGAGCCGGGGGCGGACCTGCTGCACGTGGACGTGATGGACGGGCACTTCGTCCCCAACCTGACCATCGGCCCGCTGGTGGTGGAGGCGATCCGCAAGCGGACGCGGGTCCCGCTGGACGTGCACCTGATGATCCAGAACCCCGAGCGGTACATCGGCGCCTTCGTCCAGGCCGGGGCCGCCTACCTCACCGTGCACGCCGAGGTCTGCCCGCACCTGCACCGGACGATCCAGCAGATCCGCGAGGCGGGAATCAAGGCCGGGGTGGCGCTGAACCCGTCCACCTCGCTCCACGCCGTGGAGCACATCCTGGACCAGGTGGACCTGGTCCTCCTGATGTCGGTGAACCCGGGCTTCGGGGGGCAGGCCTTCATCCCCTTCGTCCTCAAGAAGATCGAGGAGCTGGCGCGGCGGCGCGAGCGGCTGGAGACCAAGCCGGAGATCGAGGTGGACGGGGGCATCAAGATCGAGAACTGTCAAGCCGTGGCCCAGGCGGGGGCCACGATCCTGGTGGCGGGGTCGGCCATCTTCGGGGCGCCCGACCCGCGGGCCGCCATGGTGAAGATGAGGGAGCAGACCGCATGAAGATACGCCGGCTCCGGCAATTGATCGCGGTGGCGCGGGGACAGCGGCCGGCCGACCTGGTGCTCCGCGGGGGCCGGGTCGCCAACGTCTTCACCGGGGAGCTGCTGCGCGAGGACGTGGCGATCGTGGGGGACCGGATCGCGGGGCTGGGGCGCTATGCGGGCCGCGTCGTCCACGACGTGGCCGGCGGCGTGATCGCGCCCGGCCTGGTGGACGGCCACTTCCATCTGGAAAGCACGATGCTCACCCCGGCGGCCTTCGCCCGGGCGGTCGTCCCCCGGGGAACCACGGCCGTGGTCATGGATCCCCACGAGATCGGCAATGTGGCCGGGATCTCCGGGATCCGCTGGCTTCTGGCGGCGACCCGTGACCTGCCGCTGACGTTCCACTGCCAGGCCCCCTCCTGCGTCCCGGCCTCGCGCCTGGAGACGACCGGCGGCCGGATCGGCAGCGCCGGTGTGCGCCAGCTCCTCGCCCGGCGGCAGGTCCTGGGCCTGGCGGAGATGATGGATTACCGCGGCCTCCTGGCGGGAGAGGCCGACGTCCTGCGGAAGCTGGCCGCCGCGGCGGGCGCGGTGATTGACGGGCACGCGCCCGGCCTGGCGGGCCCGGCCCTGAACGCCTACCTGGCCGCCGGGCCGGCATCCGACCACGAGAGCGTCCAGCCGGGCGAGGCGCGGGAGAAGCTCCGCCGCGGGGCCTTCCTGATGCTCCGCCAGTCCTCCGTGGCGAGGGACATGACGCGGCTGCTGCCCACCATCCCGGCGGCGGCCCGCGACCGGTGCCTGCTGGTCACGGACGACCTGCTCCCCCACGACCTGCTGCGCCGCGGGCACCTGGATGCCGTCCTGCGCGAGGCGATGCGGGCCGGCGGCCTCCAGCCCGTGCAGGCCATCCGCATGGTCACGCTGAACCCGGCCGCCTACCTGCGACTGCCGCGGGTGGGCGCAGTCGCGCCCGGCTGGCGCGCCGACCTCGTCGTGTTCGAGGACCTGCGCGCGTTCCGCGCGCGCCTGGTGATCCGCGGCGGGCGGGTGGTGGCCCGGGGCGGTCGCCTGACGGTCCCTGCGACGGATCGCCTGGCGGCCAGCCCGCGGCTGCACCGGACGGTCCACGTCGGGCGGCTGTCCGCGGAGATGTTCCGGATCCCGGCGCGGCCCGGCCGCTGCCGCGCCATTCGGGTGCGGGCCGACACCATCCTCACCGACCAGGCGCTCGTGCTACCCCGCCTGGTCAATGGCGTCGTCGCGGCCGATCCGGCCGCGGACTGCGCGAAGCTGGCCGTGGTGGAGCGGCACGTGGGAAGCGGGCGCGTCGGCCTGGGCCTGGTCGTGGGCCTGGGCCTCCGGGCGGGGGCGCTGGCCACCTCGGTCGCCCATGACTGCCACAATCTCGTCGTGGCTGGCATGCGGGATGAGGACATGCTCGCGGCCGCGCGCGAAATCCAGCGCATGGGCGGGGGGCTGGTCGCGGTGCAGGACGGAGAGGTCCTGGCGCGGCTGCCGCTTCCCGTGGCGGGCCTCCTCACGCAGGAGCCGCTTCCGCGCGTGGCGGAGCGGATGGAGGCGCTGACGCGGGTGGCGCGCCGGTTGGGCGTGAGCCTCCCGCATCCCTTCCTCACGCTCTCCTTCGTGACCTTGGCGGTGGTGCCGCGCCTGAAGCTCACCGACCGGGGGCTGGTGGACGTGGACGCGGGGCGGATCGTGCCGCTGTGGGTGGAATGACGGGGACTGGTGAGAAAGGGCGTTCGGCGGTTCGGTAGTTCGGTGGTTCCGGGAACAACCGGGACCCACGGCACCGCGGTGGCGACCCACCGCCGTGGCGTGGGTGCCCCGAACACTCGAACTACCGAACGCATTCAGTGAGGTTCAAGCCGTGAGCATCACGATAGATTCGAGGACGGATGCGCTGATCGTGGTGGACGTGCAGCGCGACTTCTGTCCGGGCGGCGCGTTGCCGGTGCCGGAGGGGGACCAGGTGGTGCCGGCTATCAACCGGGGCCTGGGCCTGGGCGCCTGGCTGACCGTCGCCACGCGGGACTGGCATCCGCTGGACCACTGCTCGTTCGCGCCGCAGGGGGGAATCTGGCCGGTCCACTGCGTGGCGGGCACGCCGGGGGCCGCCTTTCACCCGGGGCTCCACGCGATGAAGATCCGCCACATCATCTCCAAGGCGAGGACGCGGGAGGCCGAGGCGTACTCGGGGTTCCAGGGGACGGAGCTGGCCGCGCTCCTGAAAGGGCAGGGGATCCGGCGGGCCTTCGTCTGCGGGCTGGCGACGGATTACTGCGTGAAGGCCACGGCGCTGGACGCGCGGAGGGAAGGCTTCGACGTCATCGTCCTGGAGGATGCGATCCGCGGCGTCGAGGTTCATCCCGGCGATTGCGCCAAGGCCGTGGACGAGATGGCGGCCGCGGGCATCACGTTCGCGAAGACGACCGATCTAACCGGGTAGGGCAGTGTCCCCCCACACGTTCCTCTCCCCTCCGAGGGAGAGGTGAAGGTGAGGGGGCAGGTTATCCTTGGCGGCTGCCACGAAAATCCCCCCCTCCCTACCCCACGCTGGGGGGAGGGCGGGGGTGGGGGTGCCTGAAGCTGGGCAATCAGCCAGGGGTTTCATCCATCGTGGTGATCAGGGACAGTCATGCCCACTGCGAAGGAAATACCCGGACGCATCCGGGGCTCCTTGGCGCGGCCCGAGAAGCCGGGCCGGGTTTGTGTTTTTTCTCCCGGGGTTTCCGGGAAGGAGGGCGGGTCATGCGCACGGGTTCGTGGATGCTGGTGACGATCGCCCTGGCGGTGGCGCTGGCGCTGCCGGCATCGGCCCAGATGATGGGCGGGATGGGCCAGGGCGGAGCGATGGGCACCCAGCCGCAGATGGGCGGCCAGGGTGGCGGCCAGGGTGGCGGAATGATGGGGATGATGGGCGGCATGATGGGTGGCGGCATGGGCGGCCATCGCATGGGGGACAGCCGGGGCGGCCGGGCGCTGTCCCACGAGGGGCCGCTCATCAGCATCATGTTGGAGCACAAGCAGGACCTCGGCCTGAACCCGGAGCAGGAGCGGAAGCTGCGTGACCTCCGGACGGAGTTTGCGAAGGAGTCCATCCGGCGCAGCGCGGAGATCCAGGTGGCGGAGATCGAGCTGGACTCGCTGCTGGAGCAAGACAAGTGGGACCTGGCGAAGATCGAGCCGAAGGTGAAGCAGATCGCCACGCTCCAAGGGGACCTGCGCCTGGCGCGGATCAAGACCCTCGAGGCAGGCCGCGCGGTCCTCACGGCGGAGCAGCTCGACAAGCTGAAGCAGGGCGGCCACCGGATGCGGGCCATGGGGGACTCTGGCATGATGGGGCCGGGCCAGCCCATGGGGCCAGGGGGACCCGTGGGGCCGGGAA
>JACQXP010000070.1 GCA_016208645.1 Candidatus Methylomirabilota bacterium
GCGAGAATCACGTTTACCCATACCCCCATCCGCAGCATGGCCCTCACCGGCAGGATGAGCCATGCCAACTCCTGGCCCGCTGCCGACCAAGGGATCATGCGGTAGCAGAACGCGCAGGCTGCTCCCAAGACGAGGTTGCTGACCGGCCCCGCCGCCGCGATCAGCATCATGTCGCGCCGGGGTCGCTTGAGGTATCGGTAGTCCACCGGGACCGGCTTGGCCCAACCGAAATGAATCAAGAGGATTGCCAGCGTCCCGATGGGATCCAGGTGCGCCAGGGGATTCAATGTCAGGCGGCCCTGGAGGCGTGCCGTGGGATCTCCCAGCCGGTTTGCCACCCAACCATGCGAAAACTCGTGAATCGTGAGGGCCAGGAGGAAGACGGGAACTTGGATCGCAAGGTCTTGAATCGTGCCGGCGAGATCGAACATGAAGGCCCTTCTTGCCTGCGAGAGATTACGAAACCCTACCCGATCCCCCCCGGTTTGTCAATTCCAGACTGACGCCCTGACTGACGCCCGCACGCTGTGTTTTCGGAGCCAGAGATGGGCCAGCGAAGAGGATTCTCGGATGCACACTCTCCGTTCCAAGGGAACACCCGGACGCTGCGTGAACAGAATGAATCCCTTCGCATTGCACTGGAGTCCGGGATTGACAAAGGCACTGGTATGTGTAATGTTCATCTCGGCTTACACACCTTGGGGAGGAAGCGAGGGCAACCATGACTCGAGTGCAAGTGTTGCTGACGGAGGAACAGGACCGACGACTGGAGGGGCTGGCCCGTCGCCTGCGCGTCTCAAAGGCCAAGTTGGTCCGTGAGGGCGTCGACTTCGTGCTCCAGCGGGAGCAGCATGGCGCAGGCGATCCGGTCCTGAGTTTGATCGCACAAGCCGGTCGAGCCGGGCGAAGGGATATCTCGCGCCGCCATGATGCGTACCTGGCGGCTGCCGATCGGAGACGAGCCCGGTGAGTCTCGGGCGGGTGTTCGTGGACACGGGGGCGTGGTTCGCCATTCAGGTCACGGATGATGCCAACCACGAGGCGGCCCGTCTCGTGCTCCCGGCCGTGGTCCACGCCTGCCGCTCGCTCGTTACTTCGAACCTGATCGTTGGCGAAACATACACGCTGTTACGGCTCAGCAGAGGGTACCGGGCGGCCAAGCGTTTCCTGGATACGCTGGGGCAGAGTGGAAAGTTGGAGCGCCTGTTCGTCACCGAGCATCTGGAACGGCAGGCCTATGAGATCCTGCATGGCTATGCCGATCACCCCTTCAGCTTTGTGGATGCCACCAGTTTCGCCTTGATGCGCCAACAGCGCATTCAGCACGCCTTCGCCTTCGATTCCCACTTCGCAACTGCCGGTTTCCTGAGAATCCCAGGAGACGTTCGGGTCTCCCCCTGAACCGGGCGACTGCCGATACGCCGGAACCGATCCTCACCGACAGCCCACTCGCCCAACCCGCTCACTTCAATCCCCGCGACCTGGCCCCTTCGGGACTTTCGAAGGGCCACTCTCCTTCTCTCCGGAGGAAAAGGTCCGGGCGAACCGCCGGTGCACGAATCGCAGCTCGTCGTCCCGGCTCTGGACGTGGCCGTCCAGCCGCGCGTACAGGAGCGAGTTCAGGATGTCCCGGTAGATGGGCCCCGGCCGGATGCCCAGCGCCCGCAGGTCGTCGCCGCGAAGGATCGGGCGCACCCGGCGCCCGGTGGTGAGGAAGTCGCCGATGGCCTTGCGCAGCTCGGTCCGCTCCATCCGGGCCATGAGGGTGAGCGTGACCTCCAGCGAGGCGTCCACCAGCCACCGATAGCCCCGGCTGGGTGAAAGCTCCCGGGCCTGCTGGAATCGGCGGGCGAGGGCGCGGAGCCGCACCAGGGCGCGACTGATCGTGGCGGCGACGCGCGCCGGCGGGTTCAGCCGCCGCAGGATAGCCCGGACCTCGACGGATTTCCGCTCTCCCAGAAGCGCCAAAAGGTAGACGATCCAGGCGTCCGGTGA
Source organism: Candidatus Methylomirabilota bacterium (assembly GCA_016208645.1). Taxonomy (GTDB): domain Bacteria; phylum Methylomirabilota; class Methylomirabilia; order Methylomirabilales; family 2-02-FULL-66-22; genus 2-02-FULL-66-22. Next base: position 1,996 of record JACQXP010000070.1, read on the forward strand.
CGGCTCCTGATACAGGAGGCCGTACCAGGTCAGGACCTCCCCGACGCGCTCGAACCGCCGCTCCATCCCCGGCTCCAGGTTCAGCCGGGGGTGGATGGCCCCCAGGACCCCCAACTGTTGCAGCCGCTGCAGGATCGCGAAGGGCCGGGCCTCCTGGAGGATCAGTTGCAGCTCGGTGGTAATGCGCGTGCCGGCCAGCTTCTCGAGGAGGCCCATCTGGACGGCATTCACCGCGAGCTGCTCCGCGTGCCGGCTCAGGTGGAAGCCGAAGCGCACCTCGAAGCGCGCCGCGCGCAGGATGCGCGTGGGATCCTCCACGAAGCTCAGGTTGTGAATGATCCGCAGCGTCTTGTCGCGGAGATCCTGCTGCCCGCCGAAGAAATCCAGGAGCTCGCCGTACCGGTCCCCGTTCAGGCACACGGCCAGCGTGTTGATGGTGAAGTCCCGGCGGTACAGGTCCATCTTGATGGAGCTGTGCTCCACCGTGGGAAGCGCCGCCGGGTACTCGTAGTACTCGGTGCGGGCCGTGGCGACGTCCAGCTTGAAGCCGTCCGGCAGGGTCAGGACGGCGGTGCCGAAGGTCCGGTGGCTGGTGACCTTGCCCGCCACGTGGCGGGCCAGTGCCTCGGCGAAGGCGATCCCGTCCCCCTCGATCACCAGGTCCACGTCCAAGTTCTCGTGCCGGAGCAGGAGATCCCGGACGAAGCCGCCCACGGCGTAGGCATTGGCCCCGATCCCGTCCGCCACCGCGCCGGCCGATCGCAACAGCGATTGGATCCGGGGCGGCAGGCGGTTGGCCAGGAGCGACGCCACGTTCCGCGCCACCGGCTCGCCCAGCTCGCGCTCGTCGGTTGCGGGGAACGTCGGGCGCTTCAGCAGGTCCTGATAGGTGTAGCGCAAGAGGTCGGCCCGGGTCACCGCCCCCCGCAGGCGTCCCTCCTCCACCACGGGGAGGAAGCCCAGGCTCCGCTCGACCATCAGCCGCTGCACCTCGGAGAGCGAGGCGTCCGGCGCCACGCGCGGAAATTCGCCGGACATGTAATCGCGGACTGCTGCCTCGCCCAGGCCGTGGAAGATGCCCTTATCCACCACCTCGCGGGTGATCAGGCCGACCATCTCCCCCCGCCGCACGACCGGCAGGTGGGCCAGGTTGAACCGGTTCATGATCTCCGCGGCGCCGCGAAGCGTGAAGCGCTCGGGGATGGCCTTCACCGGCGCCGTCATGATGTCCCGGGCCTGCTTGAGCGGCCGGATCCGCTTCTTGAGTAGCTGGAGCAACCGCTCCTTCACCTGGAACAGGGTGAGGTCCTTCACCGTGGCCGAGGCCGCCGTCGCGTGCCCGCCCCCGCCGAAGGCGTCGGTGATCTGCCCCACGTCCACCGCCTCCAGGCGGCTGCGCGCCACCAGGTGGACCCGGTTGTCCATCCGGACCAGGGTGAAGAGGACGTTGATGTTCTCCATGTCCCGCAGCTTGTGGGTCAGCATGGCCAGATCGCCCACGTACCGGTCCAGGGAGGCGGTGCTGATGACGACCCGGACCCCGTTGATGGTATACGTCTCGGCCGATTTGATGAGCTCGTTGAGCAACCCCACCTGTTGGGCCGTGAGGTCCCGCCGGATGAAGTCGGACACCAGGCTCAGGTTCGCCCCGCGGGACAGACAATAGGCCGCAGCCTGCAAGTCCGCCTCGGTGGTGTTGGTGAAGGTGAGGAGGCCCGTCTCCTCGTAGATGCCCAGGGCGAACAGCGTGGCCTCCTGCGGCGTGAGGGGCAGGGCCTGCTCCCGCACGAGGTCCAAGAGGATGGTGGTGGTGGCCCCGACCTCGCGCAGGACCGTGAGGCTCCCCGCGATGTCCTTGGGGTGGGCGGGGTGGTGGTCGTAGATGTGGATCTCCAGGCCGGGGCGTCCCACGATCTCCCGGAGGGGGCCGATCCGGGTGATCCGCTTGACGTCCACCAGGATCAGGCGGGTGACCCCGCCCAGGGGAAATCCCTTGAGGCGCTCTGCCTGGAGGGGGAAGCGGGTCTCGCGCAGGAACTCACGAACGTTCCGTTCCTGCGACCCGGGGAAGAGCAGGCGGGCCTTGGGATAGAGCTTGGACGCCGCCACCATGGAGGCCAGGGCGTCGAAATCGGCGTGGACGTGGGTGCTGATGAGTTCCATTGCTGATGCTCCCCGGCAATCCTGGGCGGGGCCCAAACTATCCCCGATGTATCCCCGGCCGGAGATCAGTCGCGGGGTTTCTGGGTGTGGCCCCCCCGGTCCAGGATGTCGGCCAGCATCCCACCGAACAGCAGGATGATGGCCGTGTAGAAGATCCAGAGGACCAGGCCGATGAACCCGCCCAGAATCCCGTAAAACAGATTGTAGCGGGCGTAGTGTGTCAGGTACCAGTTGAAGACCACCTTGGCCTGGTGCCACAGGACCGCCGCCACGGTGGCGCCGGCGATGGCCGCGGGCCAGCGGATGTCCCGCACCGGCGCGACCCGGTACACGATGGTGAGCAGGATCCCCATGAGGACCGAGGTGAAGTAGCGCGGGAAGCTCGGGTCGGTGAGGAAGGCGGGAAGCCTGAGGCGCACCCCCGCCAGATCCTCGATGTTGGGCCAGGCCGCCAGGACCCACCCCCCCATCAACGTGAGGAGCAAGAGGAAGCCGGCGGTGCACATCAAGACCAGCGCCACCAGCTTTCGCCGCAGGTACGAACGCGTCTCCCGGCCGCCGGTCAGCGCCGTGAGCGAGGCGGCAATGATCTCGAAGACCCCCATGGACACCCAGACCAGGAAGGCGACCCCCAGCCCGCCGGTGACGTGGCGGCTCTGGATCAACGTCCGGAGAAATGCCTCCACGTCCCGCCCGGTGGCCCGGGGAATCATCCGGCGTGCCGCGGTCATCACCTCGTCCACGGCCCGATCGGAGGATCCCAGCAGGTACCCGATGGCCGAGGTGCCCAGCAGCATGAGCGGGATGACGGCCAGCAGCCAGTAGAAGGCGATGGCCGCCGCCATCATCATCAATCATCAGGTCGTGCTCTCTGAGCCGGCGGATGATCTCGCCACTGACGCGCCGCAGCCATCCCCGCCTGGATGCCATCCGTCCCCTCCGGGTTCTGATCCAGCCGATACCATAAACGGCTTCGCGGCCCGCGGCAAGCAAAAGGCGGAACAGGCACACGGGTGGATCGTCCGGAGCCCCGTGCTGGATCACCCGTGAGGAGAAATCCCGGCTTTGCTTGCCTGGCTCTCCCGCCTGTGTTAGCGTACCCGCGGAAGAGGCATTTTCGGGGGGTCGTTCATGGGGCAGGCGGCGCTGATCCTTTCCCTGATCCTGGCCATCGCGGTGGCGGCGTTCGCCATCCAGAATGCCGGACCCGTCACCCTCCGGTTCGGGTTCTGGTCGGTCGAGACGTCGCTCGTCGTGGTGATCCTGGTCGCCACGGCCGCCGGGGCCGCCCT
>JACQXP010000058.1 GCA_016208645.1 Candidatus Methylomirabilota bacterium
GGGTACGAAGGTACGCGGGCTCAGGGCCGTACATTCGTACCGGCGTACACTCGTACGCCTTTGAGTTTTCAAACCGTACGAACGTACGAGGGTACGAAGGTACGCGGGCTCAGGGGCGTACATTCGTACCGGCGTACACTCGTACGCCCTTGAGTCCTCAAACCGTACGAACGTACGAGGGTACGAAGGTACGCGGGCTCAGGGCCGTACATTCGTACCGGCGTACACTCGTACGCCTTTTGGCTCTTAGGCCGGGACGAAGTAGATGTCCGTCGGCTTGAACTTGGACAGGCGCTTGAACTGCGCCCGCACCTTCATCCCCACCCAGTCCAGAGACGGTTTCGCAGGGTCCACACCCATCAGCCGGGCCAGGAACAACGTGTCCACCCCCGGCCACTCGACGAGGATGAGGACGAAGGGAGTTTCCTTGAGGAACTCCTCGCTGCCGTAGTGGCAGACCGTGAACGTATGCACGGCTGCTTCCTTCGGCAACTCGACCCAGTCGCACTCGCCCCCGCAGTACATGCAGTGCAGCCGGGGGGTCCCGTAGGTGTACTTGCACGGGCCGCAGCGCGTTCCCAGCAGTTTCCCGTTGGCCAGGCCGGCGAAGAAGGGCGAGTCCTGGCCGTAGCTGTGGATGTAATCAATGTGATAGGGCTGCTTGATGATGATGGGCGCCATCCCCTTCAGGTCCTTCAGGTCCGTGGGGAAGGGCACGTTGAACAGGACGGTCCCCTCGTCGGTCTCGGGCAGCTTGATCCGCTTCTTCTCCTGTTCCGCCATGGCTAGAACCCCTTCTCGAGGATCGAGACCACCACGTAGGTCCCGGTGCCGGCGTGACTGTGGATGGCGCCCCGCCGCGCGTTCTTCACCTGGAGCTGATCGGAGCCGAAGTGCCTGCCGATGCTCCCCTGAAGCTGCCACAGGGCAAAGACCGCCTGCATGAGGCCCGTGGCCCCCACGGGGTGGCCGCAGGCAATGAGGCCACCCGACGGATTCACGGGGATCTTCCCTTGCTCCGGGAAGCGGTACCCGTACTCCAGGTTCGGCATGAAGGGCTTGCCCGCCTCGACGAACTTCCCTCCCTCGCCATAGCGGCACAGGCCCATGTCCTCGTAGGTCTGGATCTCCGACGAGGTGTAGGCATCGTGCAGCTCGACGAAGTCCAATTCCTCCAGCGGGTTGGTGATCCCCGCCATCTGGTACGCGGTCTTCGACGCCATCCGCCCCGCCCGGAACGAGTGGACCCCGGGGTACTTCAACCCCCGGTAATCCTCGGGCTTCTCATGGGGGAGAAGGATCACCTCTCCGTGGGGGCGGTCCGACATCCGCATGGCGTCAATGCCGCCGCCCACCCCCGCCACCTTCGCGGGCTTCGGGCGGTGGCCCGTGGCTTTCTCCAGCTTGTTGAGCCCATCCTCGCTGGCCAGGATCGTGACGGCCGCCCCGTCGCTCATCACGCAGATGTCCAGCATGGTGAGCGGCCAGGCCACCATCTCGGAGGCCCGCACGTCCTCGATCCGGATCTTCATCCGCTTCTGGGCGTAGGGGTTGTGGAAGGCGTTGTTGTGGTTCTTCACCGAGACCAGCGCCATCTGCTCGACGGAGGTCCCGAACTCTTGCATGTGGCGGACCACCATCATGGCGTAGTAGCCGGAGTAAAATCCCCCCACGGGGTAGTCGAAGCTGACGTCCGAGGCCAGGGCGATGAACTCGTTCCCCTTCCAGGTGTTGACGCGCGACATGGTCTCCCAGCCGTAGACCACGCAGATGTCGAACCGCCCCGAGGCCACCGCCTCCCACCCGGACTGGAAGGCCACCCCGCCCGTGGCGCCGCCGGCCTCGATCCGCTTGCTGGGCTTGGGGGTGAGGCCCAGGTAATCCTGGACCATGCTGCCCGCTTTCAATTGGCGGTTGAAGTGATCGGAGAAATACGATGCCACGGTCCCGTCCACGAGTTCGGCCGCCTTCCGGAATTCCAGGCCCAGGTCCTTCAAGGCGTAGTCATACGCCTCCTTTACCATGGGCTGGAACGTGACGTCCGGCCGCGCCTTGGCAAACTTGCTGACCCCCCCGGAGACCAGATACACGGGTCGCATCGTCACTCCCTCCACATGGTCCAGCGGCGCATGCTCACTTCCGCGTCAGGTTGTCGCGCACGAAGGCGATGGCATCCTGGGTGCTGGCGCCCGGGGTGTACACCTCGGCGACGCCGCAGGCCTTCAGCTTGGAGATGTCCTCGTCGGGGATGGTCCCGCCGCCGAAGACCAGGATGTCATCCACACCTTTGGCCTTCAGCAGTTCCATCACCTTGGGGAACAGGTGCATGTGGGCCCCCGAGAGGCAGCTCAGGCCGATGGCGTCCACGTCTTCCTGGATGGCGGCACTCACGATCATCTCGGGCGTCTGGCGCAGGCCGGTGTAGATCACCTCGAAGCCTGCGTCGCGGAACGCCCGGGCGATGACCTTGGCTCCCCGGTCGTGGCCATCCAGGCCCGGCTTGGCAATGAGCACTCGAATCTTCCGGTCGTTACTCATGGATTCATCCCCCGCCCCCGTCCCCGGTCACCCGTCTCCCATCCGTATCTTAGTACTCCGTTTCGCAAATACGATCACACTCAGTTCCCCCCTCTCCCTCGATGGGAGAGGGGATCCAAGTGATGCGTCTCGAAAATACGTTAGTGTAATTCGGAAACGGAGCACTTAGATGATATTCAGCTCCGTATACTCCCCCCAGACCTCTCGCAGCAGGCCGATGATCTCGCCGACCGTCGCGTAGGCCTTGACCGCCTCGAGGATCCTGGGCATGAGGAGATCCTTTCCCCAGGGGTCGTTTCCCAGGGCGGCCCCGCGGAGATCATCCATGGCCCGGTTCCAGCGGTCCTTGTCCCGGCTCTTCCTCAGAAGCGCCAGGCGCTCCACCTGTCGCTGCTGCAGGGCCTCGTCAATGGAGAGGATGGGGATCGGGCGCCGCTCCGTCTCGTCCACGAAGCTGTTCACACCCACGATCACCTTCTCTTGCCTCTCCACCGCCCGCTGGTAGGCATAGGCGGAGTTGGCGATCTCCTGCTGGGGAAACCCCAACTCGACGGCGCGGACCATGCCGCCCAGTTCGTCAATGCGGCGCAGGTATTCCAGGGCCCCCTCCTCCATCTCGTTGGTCAGGGCCTCGACGAAGTAGGAGCCGGCCAGCGGATCCACGGTGTTGGTGACGCCCGTCTCGTGGGCGATCACCTGCTGGGTTCTGAGCGCGATGGTCACCGCCTCTTGGGTGGGCAGGGCGTAGGCCTCGTCCATGGAGTTGGTGTGGAGCGACTGGGTGCCGCCCAGGACGCCCGCCAGGGCCTGGAGCGCCACGCGGGCGACGTTCACGTAGGGCTGCTGCGCCGTCAGCGAGACCCCGGCCGTCTGCGAATGCGTCCGCAGCATCCAGGAGCGGGGGTTCTTGGCCTTGAACCGCTCCCGCATCAGGCGGGCCCACAGCCGCCGGGCGGCGCGGAACTTGGCGATCTCCTCGAACAGGTCGTTGTGAATGTCCCAGAAGAAGGACAGGCGCGGCGCGAACTCATCCACGTCCAGGCCCGCCCGCATCCCCTCCTCGACATAAGTGATGCCGTCGGCGATGGTGAAGGCCAGCTCTTGCAGGGCAGTGGCCCCCGCCTCCCGGATGTGATAGCCGCTGATGCTGATGGTGTTCCACTTGGGGAAATGCCGGCTGCCGAAGACGATGGTGTCGGTCACCAGCCGGAGCGACGGCTTCAGGGGAAAGATGTACTCCTTCTGGGCAACGTACTCCTTGAGGATATCGTTCTGGAGGGTTCCCCCGATCCGGTCGTAGGCGATCCCCATCTGCTCGCACACCGCGATGTACATGGCCCAGGCCACCGCGGCGGTGGAGGTGATGGTCATGGAGGTGGTGACCTTGTCCAGGGGCAAGCCCCGGAGCAGGACCTCCATGTCCTGGAGCGAGTCAATGGCCGCGCCGCACTTCCCCACCTCGCCGGCGGCCATGGGGTGGTCAGAGTCGTAGCCCATCAGCGTGGGCAGGTGGAATGCCACCGACAGCCCCATCTGCCCCTGCTCCAGGAGGTACCGGTAGCGCCGGTTGGTCTCCTCGGCCGAACCGAAGCCCGAGTACTGCCGCATCGTCCAGAACCGCCCCCGGTACATGGTGGGCTGGACCCCCCGGGTGAAGGGGTACTCCCCCGGAAAGCCCAGATCCTCCGGATAGTCCAGGTTGGGGACATCCAGGGGCGTGTACAGGCGGCGGATCGGTTTGCCCGACACCGTGGTGAAGGGATCCGAACGTTCCGGCGCACGCTCCAGGTGGGAGCCCAGCGTCTGCTCCTCCCAGCGGGCCTTATCCTTTTCCAGGTGCTGCAAATCCTTCGGATCGAAGGTCATGGCTCCCCTCCGCCTCGCACGCACCACGCGCCCATCCCCTCCTCTGGGCCTCCCTGCGGCCCCTCTCCCTTCCCCTCTCCCCACGGATGGGGAGAGGGAGGGGGTGAGGGGGAGAGGAGCTGCCGCGCGATGATGAGCCGATGGATCTCCGACGTCCCCTCGTAGATCGTCAGGACCCGGGCGTCCCGCATGTACCGCTCCACCGGGAAATCCTGGAGGTACCCGTAGCCGCCGTGGATCTGCACGGCGTCGGCCGCGGCGCGGTTGGCCGCCTCGGATGCGAACAGCTTTGCCATGGAGGCCTCCATCGTACAAGGGAGGCCCCGGTCCTTCTGCGCCGCCGCTCGCAACGTCAGCAGTCGCGCCGCCTCGATCTCCGTGGCCATGTTCGCCAGCTTCCACTGGATGGCCTGGAACTCCGCGATGGGTTGGCCAAATTGCCGGCGTTCCCTGGCGTACCGGACCGACGCCTCGAGGCACGCCTGGGCGATGCCCACGGCCTGGGCCGCGATTCCCGCCCGGCCGGTCACCAGAGAGGACAGGGCGACCTTGAAGCCCTCGCCCTCTTCCCCGATCCGATTCTCCACCGGGACCTGGCAGTCCTCCAGGACCAGTTCGGCGGTGTCCGACGCGCGGAGCCCCATCTTCTCTTCCCGTTTCCCGATCCGGAATCCCGGAACGGACGGCTCCACCAGAAACGCCGTGATGCCCTTGTCGCCCCGGGAAAGATCCGTGGACGCGAACAGGATGATCACTCCCGCCCGGCTCCCGTTGGTCACGAACAGTTTCGTCCCGTTCAGGAGGTACTGCTCCCCCCGGCGGGTCGCGGTCGTCCGGAGGCTGGCCGCGTCACTGCCGCTCGTCGGCTCGGTGAGGGAGAACGCGCCCAGGATCTGGCCGCGGCACAGGGCCGGCAGATACCGCCGCCGCTGGGCCTCCGTTCCGTGGCGGTAGATGATCTCGCAGGTCAGCGTGTTGTGCAGTGAGACCGCGACACCGGTGCTGGCGCAGGCCCGGCTGATTTCCATCAGGGCCAGGCAACTGCTGACCGTGTCCGCGCCCGCCCCTCCGTACTCCGGCGGCACGGTCATCCCCAGGACGCCCAATTCCGCCAGGCGCTGCAGCGGCTTTTCCGGGTACCGCTTCAGGCGATCCAGTTCGGCCGCCAGCGGTGCGAGTTCCTTGTCGGCGAACTCCCGCACCGTGTCGCGGATCAGCCGTTGGGCGTCGGTTAACTCGAAGTTCATGCGAGGCTCCTCGACGCAGCCAAGAGCGTACGAGAGTACGACTGTACGGGAGGGCGGCAGTTCAGGGGTCCCGCGTACTTTCGTACCGGCGTACATTCGAACGCCTTTGAGTTTTCAAAGCGTACGAAGGTACGAAGGTACGGGGGGTTCGGCGTTGCCACGTACTTTCGCACCGGCGTACATTCGAACGCCGTTGAATCAGAGGGTTCGAGCGACCAGCTCCGCCAGGTCCATGGCCTTGAGCTGCTCGGTCGCGTCCTTCGCGCGCAGCCCATCCTCGAACATGGTCAAGCAGAAGGGGCAGGCGGTGCCTACCACGTCCGGCTTCACCCGCAGCGCCTCCTCGGTCCGCCCGAGGTTGACCCGTTTGCCGATCCGTTCCTCGAACCACATCATCCCGCCACCGGCCCCGCAGCAGAAGCCCTGCTCCCGGGTCCGCTCCATCTCCTTGGCCTGGACGCCGGGCAGGATCTGGAGGATCTCCCGGGGCGCATCGAAGACCCCGTTGTGCCGGCCCAGGTAGCAGGAATCATGATAGGCCACGGTCTGGCCGACCGCCTTCGTCGGCTTGACCCGGCCCTGTCGCAGCAGGTCCTTGATCAGCACCGTATGGTGGATGACCTCGTAGTGGCCGCCGAACTGCCCGTACTCGTTCTTGAAGGTGTTGAAGCAGTGGGGACACGCGGTGAGGATCTTCTTCACGCCGTACCCGCTGAGGGTTTCGATGTTGGCCTGCGCCTGCATCTGGAACAGGAACTCGTGGCCGATGCGCCGCGCGGGATCGCCCGTGCACCGCTCCTCTTCCCCCAGGATGGCAAAATCCACCTCGCCGGCCTTCAGCACCTGCGTGAGGGCCCGGGCGACCTTCTGGGTGCGCTCGTCAAAGGCCGCGGCGCAGCCCACCCAGTACAGGTACTCCGCCGTCCCCTTCTCCGCCATCAGGGGAACATCCAGGCCCCTGGCCCACTCCGTCCGCGTCGGCACGGCGCCCTGGTACGGGTGGCCGCGGCTTTCCATCCCGCGCATGGCCGCCTGCATCGTCTCCGGGAACCTCGCCTCCTCCATGACCAGGAAGCGACGCATGTTGATGATCTTGGGGATCGGCTCGATGAAGACCGGACATTCCCGATGGCAGGCGCCGCACGTCGTGCAGGACCAGATCACGTCCTCGCTGACAATTCCGCCCACCATGGACTTGCCGTTGCCGTTCCCCCTGCCCTGGGCCAGCAGGTGGTCGCGAAGGTCAATGATGAACCCCTTGGGCGTGAGGGGCTTTCCCGTGGCCCAGGCGGGGCAGGCGTCCTGACACCTCCCGCATTCCGTGCACGCCACGAGGTCCAGGAGGTCCTTGCGCGGAAACGCCTGGATCGTCGAGATCCCGAAGTGCTCGGCCTCCTCCAGGGCCACCGGCTGGATCACGCCCGAAGGTGTCGCACGGCGCAGGGCGATGTTGGCCGCCGCCGCCAGGATGTGACGGATCAGCGTGTAGGGGAAGAGCGCGATGAACCCGAAGGCCAGGACCGCGTGGCCCCACCAGGCCACCCGGTGCCACAGGGCATGCTGGGATTGCGTGAGGCCGGCGAAGCCGAGGGCCGCCAGCCATCCCCCGGGCGACCAGAGGCCCCAGGGGTCCTTCGTCGCCATGATCCGCAGCCCCTCGACCGCGAATCCGCTGACCAGGATGGCGAGGAACAGCCAGAGGAAGAGGCCGTATCCTTCGGCGTCCCGAGGTTTCCATAATCGCGCCGGCCTCTTGGCGTAGCGGCGCGCCAGCGCCACGAGCACGCCCACCACCGCGGCCACGCCGAAGGTGTCCACGCTCAGGGACATGAAGTACAGGTAGAAGGTGCCCGATAGTGTCGGGATACCCAGGTAATCCTGAAGGGCCACCAGGCAGGTGGCGACAAACAGGATGCCGAACCCCCAGGAGATGGCCGCGTGCATGCTGCCGGCCAGCGGCTGCTGGAGCAGTCGCCGCTGGAGCACGGCCTGTGCCAAAAGATCCCGGAGTTGCCGGCCCATGGGAGGGAGGTCTTTCTCCGGCTGCCCGATCCACAGGATCTTGACGACGCGATAGCAGCCGTAGAGGAAGACTGCCAGGAACGGCAGGAAGAGAACGTACAGCAGGAGATGGGCCGGGATGTTCCAGTAGATCTCTCGCGAAGGGATCATCCGAACGGCTCCAAAAAGCTTCGACTAGGGCACACGAGCGATGGGTGATTTGGAATCCTTGGTACCCCGGTCAGGAACTACCGTGAAGGTTCGCTCACTCGTCCTCCCCCTCTTCCCTCCCTTCTCCCCCGAGGGGAGAAGGTGGGGTTGAGGGGAGAGCCATCAGGGTTACGTCAACTCCCTGCACTTCTCGATGAACTTCGGCAATAGGGCCTTGTAGTCCCCAACGATCCCGAGGTGCGCGACCTTGAAGATCGGCGCATCGGGATCCGTGTTGATCGCCACGATAGTCTTGGAGCCGGTCATCCCCGCCAGGTGCTGGGTGGCGCCGGAGATGCCCACCGCAATGTAGAGATCCGGACTCACCGTCTTTCGGGTCTGGCCGACCTGCCACGAGGCGGGGACCCATCCGGCGTCCGTGGCGGCACGCGACGCGCCCACGGCCCCCTTGAGGAGCTGTGCCAGCTCCTCGAGCTGCTTGAAGGGTTCGGGGCCCTTCAGCCCGCGTCCGCCGCTCACGACCACGCGGGCATTCTCCAGCTTGACGCCGCGGACCTCCTCCGCGACCTTCTGGACCAGCCGGGTGCGGGCGAGGGAGGGATCCAGAGAGAGTGTCACCGCGATCTCCTCCCCCCTGCGGCCCGCCTGCTCCGCCGCGGGCGCCATGCTGCGGGGCTTGACCGTGGCCACTACCGGGAAGCGTTGCGCCGCGAGAGTCGCGATGGCTCGCCCGCCGTACACCTGTCGCCGGAAGAGCATGGCGGGCCCGTCTGCCTCCACCGCCAGCACCTCGGTCACCATGCCCGCGTTCAGCCGATGGGCCAGCCGCGGCGCCACCTCCTTGCCGCAGGAGTCGTCGGCCAGGAGGATCACCTGGGGCGCTGCCTGCGCGGCGATCTGCGCCAGCGCCGCCACGTAGGCGTCCCCCTGGCGGCCGGCCAGCAGCGGGTGTTCGGCTCGGAAGACCTGGTCCGCCCCGCAGGCGAACAGCCCCGCAGTCAGCGGGGTGGGCGCGGCCCCCAGGACCACCGCTTTCACCCGCCCCTGGGTGGCATCCGCCAGGCGACGCGCCGCCCCCAGAAGTTCCAGCGTGTTTTGCGAGGGGAGGTTCCCCTGTTCACTCGCCACGATCAGGACATCAGTCATCTGTCCGTCTCCAGATGAAAAACGAATTCCCCGCAGGTCAGAGAGGATCTCGATCCCTTTCTCGGCTCTCGGCTCTCGGGCACCCATTGCATATGGCCCGCGCTGCGGGCCGCAATGGGTCTCGGCTCTCCCGTCAGATCACCTTGAGTTCCCGCAGCCGCAGGGCGAGTCCTTCCGCTCGCTCCTCGGGGGTTTCCCCGTCCAGGATCTCGCACTTCGATTCGCGCTGGGGGATGGAGACATCCTGCACCTGGAGCCGGGCGGCGCCGACCCCCACCCGCGCACCCTCCAGGCCCAGGTCGGCGGCCTTCCAGGTCGGGACCTGCTTCTTCGCCGCGGCCATGATGTCCCTGAGTTTGGAGTACCGGGGCACGTTGCTGTCATCGCTGATGATGCTAACCGCGAGCGGGAAGGCCGCCTCCACCAGCTCGTATCCATCCTCGACGATCCGGCGCACCAGCGCCTTCCCGTCCTTCACCTCGACCTTGCTGACGAATGTCACGCATGGGAGGCCCAGCGCCTCCGCCAGGAGCGGCCCCATCACCTTGTCCCCGGTATCCCCGGACACGCACCCGGTCAGCACCAGATCGGGCACGCCGATTTTCTGGATGGCCTTGGCCAGGACGTGGGCCACCCCGAAGGGGTCGGATTCGAGCAGGGGCTGATCACTGACCAGGAACCCGTCATCCACACCCATGCCCAGGGCGCTCTTGATCGCCCCCATGGCCCCCGATTCCCCCAGACAGAGCGCCGTGACTTTCCCGCCCACCTTCTCCCGAAGTTGCAGCGCGACCTCCAGGGCGTTCTGGTCGTAGGCGCTGATGACCAGGGAGAGACCCCCGCGGAGCTGCCGCATGCTGTTCGGGTCCAGCTTGAACTGATCGGCCGGGATCTCGGGATCGATGATCTGTTTGATGCAGACGATGATGTGCATCTGGGAGCCTCCGGGCGATCACCCCCCACCCTGCCCCTCCCCCTCGTGAGGGGGGAGGGAACGGGAGGGGGTGAGCTGTCGAACGTTCCTACGAGAGAAGCGCGTTCGCGATCACCATCCGCTGCACCTCCGAGGTGCCCTCATAGATCTCGGTGATCTTGGCGTCGCGCATGAACCGCTGGGCCGGGTAGTCCATCATGTACCCGTAGCCGCCGAAGATCTGGACCCCCTTGACGCTCGCGCGCATGGCGATCTCGGACGCGTACAGCTTGGCCATGGAGGATTCCTTCGTGTGGCGCAGGCCCTGGTCCTTCAGCAGGGCGGCGTTGAGGGTGAGCAGGCGGGCCGCGTCAATCTCCATGGCCATGTCGGCCAGCATGAACTGGATGGCCTGGTTGGCCGCGATCGGCTTGCCGAACTGGACGCGCTGCTTCGCGTAGTCCAGCGAGGCCTCCAGGGCCGCCCGCGCGATGCCCACCGCCTGCGCGGCGATCCCGATCCGGCCCCCGTCCAGTGCGGCCAGGGCGATCTTGAAGCCCTCGCCCTCCTTGCCCAGGAGGTTTCCCGCCGGCACCCGGCAGGCATCGAAGGTGAGCTGGGCGCAACTGCTGCCCCGGATCCCCAGCTTCTTCTCCAGGTGGGCCACGGCGAAGCCCGGCGTCCCGCGTTCCACCACGAAGGCGCAGATCCCTCTGTGTTTCAGGTCCTTGTTGACGGTGGCGAACACGATGGCATACTCCGCCTCGCTCCCGTTGGTGATGAAGTTCTTGCTCCCGTTCAGGACGTAGCAGTCCCCCTCGCGTCTGGCGGTCGTTTCCTGGTTCGCGGCGTCGCTGCCCGCATTGGGCTCGCTCAGGCAGAAGCAGCCCATGTGCTTCCCGCTCGCCACGGGGACCAGGAACCGCCGCTTCTGTTCTTGCGTGCCGAACTTCACCAGCGGGTCGCAGAAGAGCGAGTTGTTCACCGACATGATGACGCCGTGGGAGGCGCAGGCCCGGCTCACCTCCTCCAGGGCCAGCGCGTAGCAGACGCTGTCCGCCCCGGCCCCGCCGTACTCTTGCGGCACCGCGACCCCCATGAAGCCCAGCTCGCCCAGCTTCCGGATGGTCTCGCGGGGGAACTCAGCCAGCTCGTCCACCTTCTCGGCGATGGGCGCGATCTCCTTGTCGGCGAACTGCCGCGCCGTCTCCTGGAACATCCGCTGCTCTTCCGTCAGCTCAAAATCCATCTCAGAACCCGGAATGGAACCGCCAATGAACGCAAATGAACGCGAATAAGGGTCCCTTCTCTTGCGAGGCTTTCAGTTGGAGCCATTTGCGTTTATTTGCGTTCATTTGCGGTTGCATGGTCTTGGTCTTTTCTTCTAGCGGCCCTTGAAGCTCGCCTTGCGCTTCTCCAGGAACGCCTTCACGCCCTCGACGTAATCTTCGGTGGTGAAGCAGAGGCTCCAGGCCTTGGCTTCGATCTCGGTCCCGCTGGCCAGGTCCACCTGCGTGCCGGCCTCGACGGCCTCCTTCACCATGCGCAGGGCGACGTCCCCCTTGCTCAGGAGTCGTTCGCAGAGCTTCTGGACCTCGGTCATCAGGTCCGCGGCCGGCACCACCTTGCAGACCAGCCCGAGCCGCAGGGCCTCCTCGGCCGGGAGCATGTCCCCGGTCATCATCAGTTCCTTGGCCTTCTGCTTCCCCACCAGCCGCGACAGGCGCTGCGTCCCGCCGGCGCCCGGGATGATCCCCAGGGTGATCTCCGGCTGGCCGACCCGGGCCGTGTCCGCGGCATAGGCGATGTCGCAGGCCATCATCAGCTCGCAGCCCCCTCCCAGTGCAAACCCGTTGACCGCGGCGATGGTCGGCTTGGGCATCGTCTCCAGCGTGCGGAAGATGCGCTGGGCGTTGCGGCTGAAATCCAGGGCCGCGACCGGATCCATGTCCACGAACTCCCGGATGTCGGCTCCCGCGGCGAAGGCCCGGTCCCCCGCCCCCGTGATCACCAATACGCGGGCAGCCGGGTCCGTCGCCACCTCCTCGAAGGCCTCGTCCAGCTCCCGGAACATCTGCCGGTTCAGGGCGTTCAGTTGCTGGGGGCGGTTCAACGTGACGGTGGCCACGCCTCCCTCGATCTTGATCAGGATCGTTTCGAAGCTCATGCACCCTCCCCCCCGCCCTCCCCCTGTCGGGCCAATGGAAAATCTAAAACCGACAATGAAAAACTGACAACCAAAGCATAATCCGCTGAAGCGCCCCCGGGATACCTCCGCTGGCGAGTCATTTTCAGTTGTCGGTTGTCAGTTTTCCATTTTCAATTGAATTGCTCGTCTACGAGTAGTTGTAGAAGCCCCGTCGGCTCTTTCGCCCCAGCCGGCCCGCATCCACCATCTGGACCAGCAGCGGGGCCGGCCGGTACTTGGGATCGCCCAATCCCTCGTGGAGCACGCGGAGCACCGCGAGACAGACGTCCAGCCCGATCAGGTCCGCCAAGGCCAGGGGACCCATCGGATGCTTCATCCCCAGTTGCATGACGTTGTCAATGGCGTCCACCGTCCCCACGCCCTCCATGAGGGCGAAGATCGCCTCGTTGATCATGGGCATGAGGATCCGGTTGGCCAGTTGGCCAGAAACCCCGGGAAATCCTTGGCCTCCACCGTGGTCTTCCCCAGGCGCTTGGCCAAGTCGTGCGTCGCCGCGGCGGTTTCCGCGGCCGTTTCCACGCCGCGGATCACCTCCACCAGTTGCAGCAGAGGAACCGGATTCATGAAGTGCATACCGATCACCTTCTCGGGTCGCTTCGTGGTCGCCCCGATCTTGGTGATGGAGATGGAAGACGTGTTGGTGGCCAGGATGGTGTTGGGGCGGCAGATCTTCTCCAGCTCCTGGAAGATCGCCTTCTTCACCGCGTACTCCTCGGTGGCCGCCTCCACGACGAAGTCGGCGTTCTTCATGTCCGGCATGCCCGTCGTGGTGATCAGCATCTTCATCATCTCGGCCTTCTGGCCCTCGCTGATCTTCCCGGACTCCACCAGGCGATCCAGCCCCTTCTCTATGCGGGCGCGGGCGTGCTGCAGGAGGCGATCCTCCAGATCACGCAGGATGACCCGAAATCCGTTCTGGATGGCCACCTGGGCGATCCCCTGACCCATGGTGCCGGCTCCCACCACCCCGATGGTCTTGATCTCCATGGTGCCTCCTCTATTCTCCTGGAGGAAACCGACAGCGAATGGCGACACCGCACCGGGCGGGACTGTCGCTATCGCCGTCCCCGTCGCCAGCGCTCAGCAACGTTCGACCGCCATCGCCAGGGCCTCCCCGCCCCCCAGGCAGAGGGCGGCCGCGCCGCGCCGTGCCCCCCGGTCGGTCATGGCGGAGAGCAGGGTCACCAGCAGGCGCGCCCCCGTCGCCCCGATGGGATGCCCCAGGGCCACGACCCCGCCGTTGACGTTCACCCGTTCCGGGTCCAGCCCCAGTTCCTGGATGGCCGCCATGGCCACCACGGAGAAGGCCTCGTTGATCTCGAACAGGTCCACGCTGTCCACGGACCAGCCGGTCTTCTTGAACAGCGTGCGCAGGGCCTCGATGGGCGCGACGGTGAACCACTCCGGCGCGGTTGCCGCGCCCGCCATCCCCGCGATGCGGAGGAGCGGCGTCAGGCCCAATGCCTCCGCGCGGCGCGCCGAGGCGACGACCAGGGCCGCGGCCCCGTCGTTGACCGAGGGGGAGTTGGCGGCCGTCACCGTCCCGCCCTCCTTGAAGGCCGGCTTGAGACGCCGCATCTTCGTCAGGTCACCGCGCTTCGGCTCTTCGTCCTCCGCCACGACCTCGACCTCGCCCTTCCGTCCGGGGATCTGGATCGGAACGATTTCGGCCGCGAACCGGCCGGCCGCCTGGGCCGCCAGGGCCCGGGTGTAACTCCGAGCGGCGTAGTCATCCTGGGCCTCGCGGGTGAAGCCGTACTTCTCCGCGCACAGCTCCCCGCACATGCCCATGGAGAACTGGTTGTACACGTCCCACAGGCCGTCCAGGATCATCGAGTCAATGAGCTGCGCATGACCCATCCGGTAGCCGGTGCGCGCCCGGTCCAGGAGATAGGGGGCGCGGCTCATGCTCTCCATGCCGCCCGCCAGCACCAGCTCCGCTTCGCCCCCCTGGATCCGGTTGGCCGCCAGCATCGCAGCCATCATTCCCGACCCGCACACCTTGTTCACCGTGAGGGCCCCGGCCGTCACCGGGACCTTGGCCCCTATGGCGACCTGCCGCGCCGGGGCCTGCCCCAGGCCGGCCGACAGGACGTTGCCGAAGATCGTCTCGTCCACCTGGGCGGGCTCCACGCCGCCGCGCCGCAATGCCTCGGCCGCCGCGAGGCTGCCAAGCAGCGTTGCCGGGAGCGCGGCCAGGCTGCCGTTGAAACTTCCGATGGGTGTTCGAGCCGCGCCCACTATCAGGATGTCTTGCATTCCTATCTCCCCTTCCCCCCAGCTCCCCTGCTCCGCTGCTCCCCCGGCCCCCTGCCCCCTTGCGCCTCCGCCCCTCTGCTCCCCTGCCCGCCGTCACTGCGGCTGCAATTTCACCAGCGGGTCCGCGCTGATCCCATTCAGGATCAGGGTGGTCAGGCTCTCGATGACCGTCTCCAGCGTGTAGCCTTGCAGGTTCCACCGTTTCAGGTCCCACACCGCGCACAGGAACAGGATGCACACCGCCAAGAGGTGCGGCTCCTTCACCGCGAACTGGCCAGCGCGGATCCCCCGGTCCAGGATCTCCCGGAAGAAGCCGACGTAGGTCCGGTCCACTTCGAACAGGCCCTGCAGCCCCTGGCGACCGAGCGCATGGGACTCCTGGTACAGGAGGAGCACCACGTCCTGGCACTCGTCGTAGATCTTGAGCGTCTCCTCCAGCGCCGCCTTGAGCTGAAGGCGCGGATCCTGGATACCCCGGGTTGCCTCCAGCATCCGGGCCTCGAAGCTCTCCAGGATCCGGCGGTACACGAGGTGGAGGATGTCCTCCTTGGTCTTGATGTAGCTGTAGAGCGTGCCGATCCCCAGGCCGCAGGCCTCGGCGATCTCGCGCACCGTCGTCCTGTGGAAGCCCTTGCGGGAGAAGAGTTTCAGGGCGGCGTCACAAATCTGCAGATGACGCCTGCTAATAAGGTCTTGATCTTTGACGATCGTTTCGATATCTTTTTGTGGCATGTCTGTGGCCACGGTTCTCTGATCTCTGGGAATGAGGGAGGCCGATCGAGCGCTCAATCAGGTGGGAAAAATCCTATAGAAACCGGATAGTTGTGTCAAGCCATTTCCCCGATTTCCGCCACAATGTTTGCTCCTCTGCCGCTGCCGGTGAGTTTTTCCCCTCAGCGTGAAATCCGCGGAACCCACGGGCTGACCTGGGCCGGCCTGTGCGCGAAAGGAGGGTGGGCCTCGCGATGATCGAGGTAGAGAATCTCACAAGGTTTTACGGCCCCACGGCTGCGATCCAGGACGTGTCCTTCCGGGTGGACCAGGGCCAGATTGTGGGCTTCCTGGGTCCCAACGGCGCCGGGAAGACCACGACCCTCCGGATCCTCTCAGGGTACCTGCCCGCCACCAGCGGCACCGCGCGGGTCGCCGGCTTCGATGTCTTCAAGGAGTCGCTGGCGGTTCGACGGCGCCTGGGGTACCTGCCGGAGAATGTGCCCCTCTACCCGGAGATGCGGGTCCGCACCTACCTGGATTTCGTCGCCGAGGTGAAGGGCGTGCCCCGCCCGGAACGGCAGCGGCGCGTCGCCGCCGCCATGGAGCGGTGCCGCGTGGACGACGTGGCCAACCACCTGATCGGGAGCCTCTCGCGCGGCTACCGACAGCGCGTCGGCATCGCCCAGGCGATCCTCCACGATCCGGAGGTCATTCTCCTGGATGAACCCACCGTGGGCCTCGATCCCAAGCAGATCATCGAGATCCGCCAGCTCATCACGGAGCTGGCCGGCCAGCGCACGGTGATCCTGTCCACCCACATCCTGCCCGAGGTGGAGATGGTCTGTCAGCGGGTCATCATCATCAACCAGGGGAAGATCGTGGCCATGGATACCCCGGAGAACCTCAAGGCCAAGATCCGCACCTCCGCCAGGGTCCTGCTGCAGGTGGACGGGCCGGCTGTCGCGGTCCGGGAGTACCTGGAGCGGGTGCCGGGCGTCCACCGGGTGGAGGAGCGGTCCGAGCGGGCCGATGGGCGCATCCGCTACCTGGTGGAATGCGCGCCGGATCGCGACCTGCGGCGGGATCTGGCGGCGGCGGTGGTCCGGCAGGGCTGGGGGCTGTCCGAGCTGCGCCCGGCCGACGTCATGCTGGAAGAAGTATTCATCCGGCTGGTGACCGACGAATCGGCCCACTAACAGCCGGCCGGGTAGGAGGGCGAGCCGTGAACGTCCTGGCCATCTTCAAGCGCGAGGTGCGCACCTACTTCACCTCGCCCATCGCCTATGCGTTGCTGACCATCTTCGCGGTCATTTGCGGGTTCATGTTCACCAGCATCCTGACCCAGTTCCAGCGGGCCAGCTTCCAGTCGGCCATGAACCCGGCAATGGCCCAGGGCATGAACGCCACGGAGTGGGTGGTCCGCCCCCTGCTTCGCAACGTGGCGGTGATTCTGCTGTTCCTGATGCCCATCGTCACCATGCGGCTCTTCGCCGAGGAGCGGAAGATGGGCACCCTGGAGCTCCTATTCACCTTTCCCATCCGTGACGTGGAACTCCTGGCGGGGAAGTTTCTGGCGGCCCTGGCCATCTTCCTGGTGATGCTGGCCCTGCCCCTGGTCAACATCCTGATGCTGGCCGGTCTGGGACCACTGGAGTGGCCGGCCATCGGCGTGGCGTTCGCGGGCCTGATGCTCCTGGGGATGACCTTCCTGGCCATTGGCCTCTTCTGCTCCGCCTTGACCGAGAACCAGATCGTGGCCGCCGTCCTCACCTTCGGCGCCGCGCTCTTCTTCTGGATCATTGACTGGTCGGCGGACAGCGCGGGCGGCACCCTGGGGCAGGTCCTGAGCCACCTGTCCATCATCCGCCACTTCGACAGCTTTCAGCGAGGGGTAATCGAATCCAAGGACCTGATCTTCTACCTGAACTTCACCATCTTCGGCCTGTTCCTGACGATGCGCGCGGTCGAGTCGCACCGGTGGAAAGGCTAGCCCCCTCAGGCAATGTAAAATCTCAAACGGACAATGACAAACCGACAACCGCCGGGCGAAGAGCGCAGCGACAGCTGTATATGCTTGTATCGCTGCCCGTTGTCCGTTGTCGGTTGTCGGTTTTAAATTTTCCATTCGTTGGGAGTCGAATATGAGACGCGCTGTCACCCTTGCCTGGATCCCCGGCCTGGCGCTCTTGGCGGCGGGCGGCCTGGCGTACCTCTTCCGTCCCGACTGGGTGACCTGGGCGGGCTTGCTGGCGCTGGTCGGCGCCGGCCTGCTGGCGGCGTGGGCCTATGCCGGGTTCGATACGATCCTGGCCGTCCTGGGGCGCCGCGCCACCCGGTACGGCCTGAACGTGACGCTCTCTGTCCTGCTCCTGCTGGCCCTGCTGGTCCTGGTGGAGCTCATCTCCACCAGCAGCAACAAGCGGCTGGACCTGAGCGAGGGCAAACGCTACACGCTCTCCGATCAGACGATCAAAATCCTCAAGAACCTGAAGGCGGATGTGAAGGCCGTGGCGTTCTACCGCCCGCCCTCCCCCAACGCCTTCGAGGACCGGCGGGGCGCGGAGGAACTGTTGCGCCGCTACGCGGATCTCTCCACCAATTTCCGGTACGAGTTTGTGGATCCCGACCGTGATCCCGGCCGCGCCCAGCGCTACAAGGTGAGCCAGTACGGTAGCGTGGTCCTGGAGGCCAAGACGGGCGGCGGGTCCGATGTCAAGGCAGCCGCCCCCAAGGAACAGACCGCACCGACGGCGGCTCGTGACGCCGCTCCTTCGCGGACGTCCCCTGCGCCCTCCAAGACGTCCCCCACCCCGGCGCCGGAGAAGCCGGTTGTGAGTGGGGCCACGCTTCAGGAAGAGCAGATCACGGATCTGGACGAGGAGAAGCTGACCAACGCCATCATCAAGGTGACTCGTGGCGGGAAGCGGGTCATGTACTTCGTGGTGGGCCACGGCGAGCGGGCCATCACCGACAGCGGCAAGGATGGGTACAACGCCATCCGGACGCTGGTGGAGAAGGCGAACTACGAGACCCGCGAACTCCTCCTGCTGCGGGAGACCAGCGTCCCGGCCGACGCCTCGGTCGTGGTGATCGCCGGGCCGCGCAAGGATTTCGCCGGGCAGGAACTCGCGACGCTCAAGGACTACGTCCGGCGCGGCGGGAAACTGCTCGCCCTCCTGGACCCGGATCAGGCCGCCAGCCTCAAACCGTTCCTCCTCCAGTACGGGATCAAGCTCGGGGACGACGCAGTGATTGACGTGGACCCCACCAGTACCCTCTTCGGAGGCTCCGAACTGGCCCCGGTCGTCTCCCGCTACTCCACGTTCCATCCGATCACCCGGGACTTCAAGAACGTGGCCACGATCTTTCCCCTCACCCGTTCCGTGGACACGACCGAGAAGACCCCCGAGGGGGTCAGCCTGGAGAAGCTGGCCCAGACCAGCCCTCAGAGCTTCCGGGGAAAGCTGAACCAGGGCCAGGTGCGGGTGGATCCCCGGACGGAAAAGAAGGAGTCGGTGCCGATCGCCGTGATCGCCACGGTGGAGACCACGGCCCCGGACAGGGCCAAAGGGGAGGGAAAGGGCGGCAACGAGAAGAAGGACGGCGAACCCCCCACGCCGGTCAAGGCCCGGATCGTCGCCTTCGGCAGCTCCAGCTTCGCCGCCAACAATTATGTCGGCGCGTTCGGCAACCGGGACCTCTTCATGAACACGGTGAGCTGGCTGGCGGAGGAGGAGAGCTTGATCTCCATCCGGCCCCGCGAGGCGAAGTCTACCCCCATCTTCCTCACGGCCGGGCAGGCCACGGTCTTTCGCTGGGTACCGGTGGGCCTGATCCCCCTGGCCATCGCCGTCGTGGGGAGCACGGTGTGGATCCGGCGGAGACGCTCCCGATGAATCTGGGCAATTTCAAACGGACAACGGACAATGTAAAACCGGGGGCCAGATCGGACAGTTCCCGGTGTGGGTTGCAGCTCATTTTCAATTGTCGGTTGTCGGTTTTCAATTTTCCATTGGCACGGAACCCTCGATGAACGTCCGCACCACCATCGTTCTCGCGGTACTGGTCGCCCTCCTGGGCGGGTACTATGTCTGGTCCGAGCGCCAGCCCAAACCCGAGACGGGAAATCCCAAGGTCTTCGCCTTCGATGACAAGGCCGTGCAGGAAGTGACCATCGCCCGCGACGGAAAGACCATCGGCCTCAGACGCGACGGGGAGACCTGGCGGCTGACCCGGCCCGTAGAGGCCAGGGCTGACCAGGGTCCAGCGGCGGCCCTCGTGGCCAGCCTGACCCTGGCCCGGATCGAACGGACTGTGGAGGAGAAGCCGGCCAGCCTGGCGGACTTCGGCCTCGAACCTCCCGCCGTGACGATTTCGTTGAAGGTGAAGGACACGGCGGAACCGATCAGCCTTCTCCTCGGGAAAACGAGCCCGACCGGATCCTGGGTGTATGCGAAGCGGGGAGATTCCCCCGCGGTCCTCATGGTTCCCGCGAACTTGAAGGGGGATTTGGAGAAAACCCCGACGGACCTCCGCGACAAGACCATCGTCTCCCTCGACTCCACCAAGGCCACCAGGCTCGAACTCAAGAGCAAGGATTCGTTCATCGTCGCGGCCAAGTCGGGGACGGAGTGGTGGCTGGAGTCCGCCTCAGGCGGAATCAAGGTCAAGGCGGACGGCTACGCCATTGACCGCCTGGTGGGTGCAGTGAGCGACCTGAAGGCAAAGGAGTTCGTGGCGGAGGCGACCGCGGACTTTGCCAGGTACGGCCTGACGCGACCCGACTACCGCGTGACGGTGTCCGAAAAAGACGCCCCGACATCCAAAACGGTCCTGATCGCGAGAAAAACGGAAAAGCC
>JACQXP010000059.1 GCA_016208645.1 Candidatus Methylomirabilota bacterium
GAGTGGTCGGAAGAGGACCAATGCTATGTGGGAAGTTCGCCGGGGTTAATCTACGGGGGGTGCCACGGGGACAACGAGAGGGAAGTCTTCGACGAACTGTGCAGAATCGTGGAAGAAGCGGTCGCGCTGTACAAGGCGGACGGAAAGGCTCTGCCGGAGCGATGGACCTGCTGGTGCCAGCGGGGAGTGGGGTACGGTCGTGCTGAAAGAGAGGTGCATTCTGCTCGGGGTCAGCGGAAGCGTCGCGGCGTACAAGGCGGTGGAGCTTGTCCGGGAGCTCGCGTTGCTCGCACCTCGGCCGCTGAGCCCTTGGGCGACCAAGGAGGATGCATGCCTGTAATATCCATGTTCTATGGTATCATCATTTCGATGTACTTCATCGACGACAAGCGTCACAAGCGCCCACACATTCATGCGAGATACCAGGACGAGGAGGCTGTGATCGCGATACCCGAAGGCGATCTGCTGGAAGGGGGCCTTCCGCCCGGCAAGATGAGGTTGGTTCTGGCCTGGGTCGAGATACACCGGGATGAGCTCGCGGCGGATTGGCAGCTCGCGGCGAGCGGTCAGAATCCGTTCAAGATCGAACCCTTGAGGTGAGCGATGAATCCTAGAGTGAAATCCGTCATTGCAAGAGATGACTACACACTCGAAGTCACCTTTTCCAACGGGGAAGTCGGACTGTACGACTGCGCCCCACTCCTTGATTTCGGCGTTTTCAAGGAACTGCGTGACATCAGATACTTCAGGCAGGCCTTCGTGTCAGGCGGCACCGTTGTTTGGCCCCATGAGCAGGACATCTGTCCAGATACGCTGTATGAGGCCTCCCAGAGATTGATATCACGGTAGTGGCCGAACCACGGACTCCAGCGGGCGACCCACGCATACGCATGGGCCCGCCGCTGAGCCTCATCGTTGGACATTGGCATGGATGAGAGGGTGCTATTGTCGGAAGGCCTCTGCCGAGGTGATGGACCTGCTGACGCCAGCGGGGAATGAGGTGCGGTCGTGCTGAAAGAGAAGCGCATTCTGCTCGGGGTCACCGGGAGCATTGCGGCGTACAAGGCGGTGGAACTGCTCCGCGAACTGATGAAGCGGGAGGCTGAGGTCCAGGTGGTGATGACGGAGGCGGCCACCCGCTTCGTCGCGCCGCTCAGCTTCGAGACGCTGTCGCGGCAGCCGGTGCTCCTGGACATGTTCTCGCTGGCCTATGGGTCGCAGATCGGCCACATCGCCGCGACGGCGCGCGCGGACCTGTTCGTCATCGCGCCGGCCACGGCCCACACCATCGCCAAGCTGGCCCACGGCCTGGCCGATGACTTCATCACCAACATCTACCTGGCCAGCCGCTGTCCCATCCTCGTGGCGCCGGCCATGGACAGCGACATGTACCAGCACGCCGTGGTCCAGGAGAACTTGACCCGGTTGCGCGACCGGGGCGTCCACATAGTGGGTCCGGCCAGCGGGGAGCTGGCGTCGGGGTTGGTGGGGCCGGGACGCCTGGTGGAGCCGGCGGAGATCGCCGAGGCGATCGAACGGCTGCTGGTGTCGACCCGGGACCTGGCGGGAGAGGTGGTTCTGGTCACGGCGGGTCCGACGCGGGAACCCCTGGACCCGGTCCGGTACCTCTCGAACCGGTCCTCGGGGAAGATGGGCTATGCCATCGCCGAGGCAGCCGGCTTGCGTGGGGCGCGCGTGATCCTGGTGAGCGGCCCCACGTCCCTGCCCCCGCCGCGGGAAGCAGACCTGATCCGGGTCGAGACGGCCCAGGAGATGTACGACGCGGTCCTGGCAA
The DNA here is from genome assembly GCA_016208645.1 of Candidatus Methylomirabilota bacterium. Lineage (GTDB taxonomy): Bacteria > Methylomirabilota > Methylomirabilia > Methylomirabilales > 2-02-FULL-66-22 > 2-02-FULL-66-22. The sequence goes on from JACQXP010000059.1 coordinate 1,796, forward strand.
AGCTGGATGCCGCCACGGTGGTGATCAAGGCGGCCGCAGTGGCGGACTACCGGCCGAAGCAGGTCGCGAGCCGGAAGATCAAGAAGGACGAGACGGTCCCCGAACTGACGCTGGAGTCCACGCCGGACATCCTGGCCGAGGTGGGGAAGCGGAAGGAGCGGCGGGTCCTGGTGGGCTTTGCCGCCGAAACGGATGACCTGGTGGCCAACGCCCGCAAGAAGCTGCAGCGGAAGAACCTGGACCTGATGGTGGCCAACGACGTCCGCCAGCCCGGCGCGGGCTTCGACAGCGACACCAACGTGGTGAAGATCCTGAACGCCCGGGGCGGAGTGGAAGAGCTTCCCCTGCTCTCGAAGCATGCCGTGGCCGACCGGATTCTCGATCGGGTGGTGGAGCTCCTGAAACAGCGAGGTCAACGAGCAGAAACTGGAAAACGGAAACTGGAAACTGGCTGAGCCCAGTCCCCACCAGTGTCCAGTTTCCAACTTCCAGTTTCCATTTTCCCAGGGAGCAGGAATGGCCAGCGATCCTCGGGCGGCGTTGCGTGAGATCGTCGGTGAGGTCCGCGCGTATCTCGAAGCGCAGCGCGAGTTGGGCCTGGAATACACGGACGTCCGCTGGCCGGAGGGGCCGGCCGCGGCTCGCCGCCAGACCCTGAGCGAGGTCCGCGAGGAGCTGGGGGAGTGTACCCGGTGCAAGCTGCACCGGCACCGGACCCAGATCGTCTTCGGCGTCGGCAATCCGAACGCCCGCCTGGTCTTCGTGGGCGAGGCGCCGGGCGCGGACGAGGACGCCCAGGGCGAGCCGTTCGTGGGCCGCGCCGGCCAGCTTCTCACCAAGATCATTCAGGCCATGGGGATGCAGCGGGATGACGTCTACATCTGCAACATCATCAAGTGCCGCCCACCCAACAACCGGACCCCCGAGAGCGACGAGATCCTGGCCTGCCAGCCGTTCCTCCTGAAACAGCTCCAGGCCATCGGCCCCCAGTTCATCTGCGCGCTGGGCGGGCCCGCGACCCAGACGCTGCTCCGGACCAAGGAGCCCATCTCGCGCCTGCGGGGGAAGTTCTATGACTTTCACGGGACCCCCCTGCTGCCCACCTTTCACCCGGCGTTCCTGCTGCGCAATCCCCACGAGAAGAAGACGGTGTGGGAGGACATGAAGCTCCTCCTGCGCGAGTTGCAGCGCACCGGCCCGCAAGCTCTGGCACCCGGGCAATCGGGCAGCTAGGCAATCAGGCAACTCGGTAACGCGGAACCCCTAATGGCCAAATTGCCGAATTGCCAGATTGCCGGATCGCTTGGTTGCCAGATTGCCTGATTTGCTGTTTGCCCGGATGAGCGATGACGACCCCGAAGCCCGCCTACGTTGACGTGGTGTTTCCCGCATCGGTGGAGACGCCCCTCACCTACCGCGTGCCGGAGGAGTGGCGGGAACTCGCGGTGCCCGGAAAGCGCGCCCTGGTTCCACTCGGCCCGCGCCCGGTGACCGGCTACCTGGTGGGAACGCGGGACCGGTCGCCGGTTTCGGACACGAAGGACCTGCGCGAGATCCTGGATGCCGAGCCGCTCCTGGATGCACACCTCCTCGAGTTGACCCGGTGGGTCGCGGACTATTACCTCTGCCCCTGGGGGGAGGTGATCCGGACCGCCCTGCCGCCGGGGATCGACAGCCTCACGCGCCAACTGGTCCGCGTGACGTCCGCGGGCGCCGCCGCCATGGACGGAGGCAGTCTCCTGCGTCCAGGGGAGCGGGAAATCCTGGCCTTCCTCCGGGTCCGGGGAGAGGCCGCGCTCCCGATGCTCACGCGGCGGTGGGGACGGGCCCGTGCCGTTGTGCATGCCCTGGCGCGGCGCGGGCTGGTGGAGCTCGCCGGAGAGGTGCGACCGCCGCGCATCCGCCCGCTCACCGTCGCCCATTGCACCCTTGCGCCCGGCGTGGACCCCGAGTCTGTCCCGCTGCCCCCGCGGGCCAGCAAGCAACGCGCGATCCTTCGGACGCTGGCGGCCGCGGGCAGCGCGCTGCCCCGAGCCGAAGCAGGTGCGGGCAGCCCGGCCGCCCTCGCGGCGCTGATCCGGCAGGGCCTCGTGCATGTCCGCGAGGTGGAGGTGACGCGCGATCCGTTCGCGTTTCCCGAGGGGCGGGAGCCAACGGATCTGCCCCACGAGCTGACCGCGGCACAGGCGGAGGCGGTGGCGCTCGTCACGGCGGCGCTCGCGGACCGCCGGTTCCTGCCGGTGCTGCTCCACGGGGTCACGGGGTCCGGCAAGACGGAGGTGTACCTCCAGGCGATCCAGGCCGCCCTGGCGCAGGGGCGCCAGGCCCTGATCCTGGTGCCGGAGATCGCCCTCACGCCCCTCACGGTGCGGCGGTTCCTGGCGCGCTTCGGCGGCCGCGTGGCGGTCCTGCACAGCGGCCTGCGGGGCGGCGAACGCTACGACGCCTGGCGCCGAATCCGGCGCGGCCAGGCGGACATCGTGGTGGGGGCGCGCTCGGCCGTCTTTGCGCCGCTGCCCGCGCTGGGCATCCTGGTGGTGGACGAGGAGCACGATCCCTCCTACAAACAGGAAGAGGTCCCGCGCTACCACGGCCGCGACGTGGCCATCATGCGGGCCAAGCTGCTCCACGCGCCGGTGATCCTGGGATCGGCCACCCCCTCGCTGGAGAGCTTCCAGCGGGCCCAGGGGGGGCGCTACCGGCTGTCCCGCCTGCCCCAGCGCATCGAGGCGCGGCCGCTCCCCCGGGTAGAGATCGTGGACCTGCGCCGCGTGGAGGGAGGCGACCGCCTGCTCTCGCCGGCCCTGTGCGCGGCCCTGGCGGAGCGGCTGGCGCGGGGCGAGCAGTCGCTGCTCTTCCTCAACCGGCGGGGATTCTCGACGCTGCTCCTGTGCCAGGAGTGCGGGTCCGTGCTGGGCTGTCCCCGGTGCAGCGTCTCCCTCACCCACCACGCCACCCGGGGCCGCCTGCGCTGTCACACCTGCGACTTCGAGCGCCGACCGCCGGAGCGCTGCCCGCAGTGCCAGGGGAGCCGGTTGCGCTACCTCGGCTTCGGGACGCAGCAGCTCGAGGTGGCGGTCCGGGAGCGCTTTCCCCGGGCGCGGGTCGCCCGCATGGACCGGGACACCGCAGGGACGTGGCAGGCGGCCACGCGCATCCTGGAGGACCTGGAGCGGGGGGCGACTGATATCCTGGTGGGAACCCAGATGATCGGCAAGGGTCACGATGTCCCCAACGTCACCCTGGTGGGGGTGGTCTCGGCCGACATGGCGCTGCACATCCCGGACTTCCGGGCGGGCGAGCGCACCTTTGCCCTGTTGACGCAGGTGGTCGGCCGCGCCGGGCGCGGGGACCGATCCGGCCTGGCGCTGATCCAGACTTTCAACCCGGATCACTACATCCTGCGTGCCGTGCAGGCGC
>JACQXP010000016.1 GCA_016208645.1 Candidatus Methylomirabilota bacterium
CCAGCGCAATGTCCACACAGATGTTTCACCCTGCACCATGCTCATCGGCAAAGCAGTCCAGGTTGTTCTGGTGCCCGGGGTTCCGATCGCAGCCGCAGTAGCACATGACGTGCTCCAGGATCTCGGGGATCTCCTTGGCCACCTGGTAGCCCTTGGCGGCATATCCGGTGAACAGGACCGGCGACAGCGTGGCCGGCCGCGGCACCCGGGGGATGGCGGGCTTGGCGCCCCGAACCGGATCCCCGTCTCCGCCGCTTGTCCACCAGTAGCCGCCGATGCCCAGCGCGGCCACGAGCAGGAGCACGCCCGCGATCACGGGCGCCCGGCTCCCCGACTTGGCGGGTCTCTCCTTGACCGGAGTGCCCCTTTCCTTCTCGCCCATGCCTTCCTCCTATCTGGTGATGCCGATGCTGCAGGTCGCACGAACGGCTCCACTGCAGCAGGCTCGTCGCGTTAGAACTACGCGTGCACTCTAGAGGGTAAAGCTGGTGCGGGTCAATGGGGACGTGGCGACTTGGAGAAAAGGGTTCGCCTGTCCGGAAAATTGAACATTCCGGGAGAGAAATAGTGGCCAAGGTCTAATTCGCCGATGCTGGCTATATCGGGAAATAACCACAACCGACTGGAGGTGAATCAGACGCGGGCAAGGCCGCCGTCGCCTCCCCGACCTTCGAGGAGGTCCAGGATGCGGCGAATGTGAGAGTCATGCGCTTCGAGGCGATGGTAGGTCTGCTCGAACTGGGCGTCGTGGCGCTCGAGGCGATGAAGGATCTGCCGAACCTGCTCCCGGTGTTCGGAATGCTGCTCCGTCAGGGTTGTGGTCAATCGCCCAACATCGCGGAGAACTCCAATGACGCCTTCGACCTGGCCGGTCAGGGACTGCACCTGTACGGCAAGGTCGTCAATCCTCCTGGCCAGGGCCTCAATGCGCCGGTCGGTCGCCTCACCCTGAATTCGCAGAGTCTCGGCAAGCCCTTCAAGTGTCAACGGCGAATTTGGAGCCATCCCCCTCCCCTGTGCCGGCATCGTATAGAGGCCTGTCGGGGGTGTCAAGCCTGGGCGAAGTCAGACACGCTCAGCCTGGGGAGTGTACGCACGAGTCTTCCCGCTTGCCGTTCACATCGAAGGTCCTACTCGAAGGTGACCTTCACTTCGGCGGGGGTCGGGGTAATCCCCGTGTAGCGGGCGGTGATCGTGGTGCCCGGCCTGGGCGGCAAGAGCGCAGAAAAGGAACCCAGCGAGAGCAACTCATCATTCTTCAGCGCCTTGCCCTCGGCCCGGAGCGACTCGGCGATCCAGAGCACGGCGTTCAGGGGATTGCCGAGGACGTCCGAGCCCTTGCCTCCCCCCAGCACGGCGCCCGTCTGATCCACGACCTCGACCTTCATGTCCGCAAGTTTGGCCACTGACTCGGCCGTGGCGGGCAGGGCAATCGGGTCTCCGAGCACCCCGAGCCGTGCGCCGACGTTGATGGCGAGCAAGTGCGGGCCATCCAGCTTGACTTGCGGGTCGTACACCAGGTCGGGCAGCTCGATGAACGGGCGGATCTCCTTGAGGGCCCGCAGCGCTTCCAGCGGGGTTTTCGCCGCCATCAGCTTCGCGGCGTCGCCCACCACCGCCACCATGTCCGCCTCGAACACTGGTCGAGCTCCGAAGGCAGCGGGGACCCGGGCCCCGGTCCGGAGGATCATTTTCTCGTACAGCGTGCCGCGGATCGGCCGGTCGTAACCGAAGCGCTTCTGCACCGCCGGATTGGTCAGGCCCGCCTTGTAGCCAACCACGCCCCCCAAGTCCCTGGCGATCAGGGCGTTGTAGCGCTCCTGAACTTTGGCCGCTTCGGGCATGGTCATGCTCACGCCGAAGCCCGGCGCGGGCTTTTTCATCAGCCAGGCCTCGGCGACTCTCCTGATATTCGTCTCGGACGGCATCTCGGCCTGCGCTGAAAGCGGCATAAGTAACACCACCAAGCACACCCAGAGCGTTTGCATCGTTCATCCTCCCTCTCGCAGAGCAAGCCGGAGCACTCGCACTCTCCTCGACCTTCACCCCGACGAGCGGTTCAACCGTCAATCAGGCTTTGTGCCCGCGGAGTCTATGTGGAACGCGCCGTCCCGGTCAAACAAGAACGCCTTCCGGAACCTGATTCTCCGGTAGGAGTTGGTGAATTGGCCCGGGAAGCTGATGCGGGGGATTCGAGTCAGCCCAGGCCAGAATCACCGAATTGCAGGTTGGAAAACAGGCTCGGGGCCTCACGGGGCTGGCAACCCCGGCCGGAAGGGGACCAGGCTCAATAAGTTCAACTTCCCCGCTCGCAAGCACCTCCGCCTTCTCCAGCAGGCTCTTACCGCGCTTGGGACCGTCGCTTCCATTCTTTGGTCAGATCAACTATCCGACTGTTCTTCAACACATAAACTGGTGTGCCCGTTTTGCGACCTAGTTCCCGCGCTCGCCGCGCCGCCCGGCGCAGCGCCGCATCCACCGCGAGGATGTCAGGGTCTTTGGACATGAGAGCTTTCCTGTTCATGGGTTGTCCCCCGAGGCAACGGGCAATGGCGTCGGCCCCGAATTATCATACAGAACCCAGCTATCCACAAGAGCACGGTAAACGCCCTCGAAGTTCCGCAGACCCGCATCGAACCTTCGGCGGATTACCTGTTCCCGGATGTCATGCCCGCCCTGCGCCGCGCGCGCCGACACACGGGCCACGGCCAAGTCCACACTGGGGAGACTCAAGAAAACCAGCTTTACGTGATAGCCCACTTCCCGCCAACGGGGGATCATGCGGGCATAGCTACGACCGGATAGGGTTGTCTCGAAGGCGAAGCTTTCACCGGCACGAACTCGACGATGAATCTCCTGAAGCATCAGGCGGCCGGCTCGCAGAGCCGCCCGCTGAGGATCAAACGGCGAAAGGCCCGATGCAATCAGGTCCATGTTCACGAAATCCGGGCACCCCGCCTCGTGCGGCAGGAACTCTCGGGCGAAGGTGGTCTTCCCGGCACCGTTTGGTCCCGCGATGATCACGATCTTCCTTTGTCCACTGATCTGTCCGCTCATCCCGCGTCCTTTTCACACTCGAGGTGCGGCGTCCGATGGGCGTATCCTAGAGTTAGGCCGGGGCAAGGGTCAAACGAAAACTCCCACCGGAGGGCGCCCTCCGGTGGGAGTACCGTTTTCTGGAACGGACCGACCGACGCTTACGCCTCGGCCTCCGCCCGCGGGATCCGCATCCCGTAGAAGGAGCGGTACACGAAGACGACCGACACGATGAAGAAGACCGCCGCGGCCACGCGGCTGGTGAGGGCGGGGAGCTCGATGGCCAGCTCGACGGCCAGGAGTCCGAACAGGGTGGTGAACTTGATGACCGGGTTCATGGCCACGGACGAGGTGTCCTTGAAGGGGTCGCCGACGGTGTCGCCCACGACGGTGGCGGCGTGGAGCTCGGTGCCCTTCATGTTGAGTTCGGTCTCGACGAGCTTCTTGGCGTTGTCCCAGGCGGCGCCGGCGTTGGCCATGAAGATCGCCTGGAACAGGCCGAAGGTCGCGATGGAGATGAGGTACCCGATGAAGTAGTAGTGGTTCACGCAGGCAAAGGCCATGGTCGCGAAGAAGATCACCACGAAGATGTTGAACATCCCCTTCTGGGCGTACTGGGTGCAGATGGCGACCACCTTCTTCGAGTCCTCGATGGAGGCCCTCTCGCCGCCGCCCTCGAGCTTGATGTTGCGCTTGATGAACTCCACGGCCCGGTAGGCGCCGGTGGAGACGGCCTGGGTGGAGGCGCCGGAGAACCAGAAAATGACCGTGCCGCCGGTGATGAGACCCAGCAGGAAGAGGGGGTTCAGGATGGACAGGCCGGTTGAGACGTCGGCCTCCCCGAACATCTTCGTGAGAACCTGGATGATCGAGAAGATCAGGGTCGTGGCGCCGACCACCGCGGTGCCGATGAGCACGGGTTTGGCCGTGGCCTTGAAGGTGTTGCCCGCGCCGTCGTTCTCCTCCAAGTAGGCCTTGGCGTCCTCGAAATCGGGGCTGAACCCGAACTTGGCCCGGATGTCTTCCTTGATGTTCGGGATCGTTTCAATGGTGGAGAGCTCGTATATGGATTGGGCGTTGTCGGTGACCGGGCCGTAGGAGTCCACGGCAATCGTCACCGGGCCCATGCCGAGGAAGCCGAAGGCCACCAGTCCGAAGGCGAAAATGGCGGGAGCAGCCATGAGGCTCCCGACCCCGAACGTGCTCACGCCGTAAGCGATGGCCATGAGCAGGATGATGGCGGAGCCCATCCAGTAGGCGCTGAAGTAGCCCGCCACGATGCCGCTCAGGATGTTGAGGGAGGCGCCGCCCTCACGGGAGGCCGAGAGGACTTCGCGGACGTGGCGGGAGTGCGTCGAGGTAAAGACCTTGACGAGCTCGGGGATCAGGGCGCCGGCGATGGTGCCGCAGGTGATGATGGTGGAGAGCTTCCACCAGAGCGTGGAGTCGCCGTCCAGCGTCGGGATCAGGATAGCCGACAGGACGTAGGTCATGCCGATGGACACGATCGAGGTGAGCCACACCAGCGTGGTCAGGGGGATCTCGAAGTTGAACTTGGGGGCGTCGGCGTACTTGGCCTTGGCCCAGAGGCCGTTCAGCCAGTAGGAGACCGCGCTCGTCACGATCATGCCGACGCGCATCACGAAGATCCAGACCAGGAGCTGGATCTGGACGATGGGGTCCTTCACCGCCAGGATGATGAAGGTGATGAGGGCCACGCCCGTCACGCCGTAGGTCTCGAAGCCGTCCGCCGTGGGGCCGACCGAGTCGCCCGCGTTGTCGCCCGTGCAGTCGGCGATGACGCCGGGGTTCCGGGCGTCGTCCTCCTTGATCTTGAAGACGATCTTCATCAGGTCGGAGCCGATGTCGGCGATCTTGGTGAAGATGCCGCCGGCGATTCGAAGGGCCGCGGCGCCCAGGGACTCGCCGATGGCGAAACCGATGAAGCAGGGGCCCGCCGAGTCACCGGGGACGAAGAGGAGGATGAAGAGCATGACCACGAGCTCGACCGAGATGAGGAGCATCCCGATGCTCATCCCCGCCTTGAGCGGGATGGCCATGGTCGGGAAGGGCTTGCCCCCGAGGCTGGCGAAGGCCGTCCGGGAGTTGGCGAAGGTGTTGATCCGGATGCCGAACCACGCCACGGCGTAGCTGCCCAGGATGCCGACGATCGAGAAGACGACGATGATCAGGACCCTTCCCGCCGAGAAGTGGAGCAGGAACCCGAAATAGACCACGATGACGACCGCGATGAAGGCCCAGAGGATCGCCAGGAACTTGCCCTGGGTGATCAGGTAGGTCTTGCAGGTCTCGTAGATGAGCTCCGAGATCTCGAGCATGGCCCGGTGGACCGGGAGGTTGCGGATCTGCATGTACTGGACGAGCCCGAAGACCATCCCGCCGACGCAGATGACGAGCCCGAACAGGAGCAGGTTGTGCCCGGACATCCCGAGGAAGCTCACGGAGCCCAGGTCAGGGATTATGAGCTCCGCCTCGCTCGCCCCCGCCGCGGTGGCAAACAGCGACACCACCAGTGCCAAAATCCCGGCGAACATCCTCGGTGGGGCCGCCAATGCACGGCGAATGGACCCGCCCGGGCCGAATGTTGGAAGGACAATGCAGGCTTCGCTCACGACACCACCCTCCCTGATGGATCGCGTTGTTGATCGCAGAGGAATGAACGGCGAGTGGCCCCGCGCGGGGAAAGAGAAAACTCCCGCCGCCATTCGATGCTTCGGCAGGAGATTTCATCCCTGGGCGTCGGTCCCGCTGCAGCGCACCCAGCTGACGGCGGCCATCGGCTTTCCGAGCGGGTGGAACGTACCAAGGCGGCCTGGACGTGTCAAGCCGAATGTGCCGCGGCACTCCGCGCAATGGGCGGTTGTCTGGACGGCCGGAGTGGGCGGACCGGCCTGGAACGAGGCGGAGGGTTGTGCTATGTTCTCCGCCGCCGAGGGCGGGCCATCCCGGCGCCGGACATCGCGCCGGCGCAGGCGAATGAGAGGGTTGTGGACCAGGGGAGGCCAGATGGTTGACCAGCGGGTCGTCATCCCGACGATGTGCTTCTACGATCTGCGGCTTCCCGAGGCACCGCCGCCCGGACGGGGCTACCCGCTCCTGATCGCGCTGCACGGCTATGGGGGAACCAAGGAGTCCATGCTGGCACTGGCGGAGCGGACCTGCGGGGACCGGTTCGCGATCGCGTCCCTGCAGGGGCCGCACCAGCACATCCAGCGCCGGCGGGGTTCCCGCGAGGTTCGGATCGCCTTCGGCTGGGGGACGATGCACAACTCCGAGGAGAATCAGGCGGCCCACCACGAGTTCGTTCGGCGGGTCATCCGGGACGTGGCTGCCGCGTATCCCGCTGACCGGAAGAAGGTCTTCCTCCTCGGCTTCTCCCAGTCCGTCGGCCTGAACTACCGCTTCGCCTTCACATTCCCGAACACGATCCGGGGGCTTATCGGCGTCTGCGGCGGCATCCCGGGCGATTGGGATTCCTCCTCGAAGTACCGCAGGAGCGCCACGGACATCCTGCACATCTCGGGAACCCGGGACCCCTTTTATCCCCTGGAGCGGGTCCGCAAGTTCGCGGCCGCCCTCGAACAGCGCGCCCCCTCGGTCGAGCACCTGTTCGTCCCCACCCGCCACGTCTTCCCGCGGCGGTGCATCCCGGCCATCCGCCGCTGGCTCCTGGCCCGCACCTGACCGTTGACTCCCCCTTGGCCTACGGGTGGACCCCTCCGGTCTCGGCTCTTCTGCCGTTGACCGTTTTCCATTTGACAGCCCCTGGGGCCGGGTCTATCCTACCCCCTGCCTCAGACAATCGGAGCGCATGGAGGGTAGCGCCGCCTCCGCATGGGCGACACAAACAGCGTTGGTGCGAAGCGGGTATCCCTGACCGCGGGGCCGGAGCTTCAGGGCCTGTTCGGTCGGGGCGATGAGCACGCCCGCCTGGTCGAGGAGGGGCTGAGCGTCCGGCTCGTGGTTCGCGACGGGATGCTGACCATCTCCGGCGCCGAGAGCGCCGTGGCCGTCGCCGAACAGGTGGTAAGCGAGCTGGCCACGCTGGTCCGCCAGGGGCGTCCGGTGGGCAACCAGGAGGTCCGACTGGCCCTCCGCCACTTCGGCCAGAACGAGGCGGGCACGTTCCGCGAGGTGCAGGCCGAGACAATCGAGGTTTCGACCAAGAAGAGGCCGGTCCGCCCCAAGAGCCTCGGGCAGAAGCGCTACATCGAGGCCATCCGGAAGTACGACATCGTCTTTGGCATCGGCCCGGCCGGCACCGGCAAGACCTACCTGGCCATGGCCATGGCCGTGTCAGCCCTCCTGCACAAGGAAGTCCACCGGATCATCCTGGTCCGCCCCGCGGTGGAGGCGGGGGAAAAGCTGGGCTACCTCCCCGGCACGCTGTACGAGAAGATCAGCCCCTACCTCCGGCCTCTGTACGATGCCCTGTATGACATGCTGGAGACCGAGCGGGCCACGCGCCTGATCGAGCAGGGGACCATCGAGATCGCCCCCCTCGCTTTCATGCGGGGCCGAACCCTCAACGAGTCCTTCATCATCCTGGACGAGGCGCAAAACACCACCTCGGAGCAGATGAAGATGTTCCTCACGCGCCTGGGGTTCGGCGCCAAGACGGTGATCACGGGAGACATCACCCAGGTGGATCTGCCCGCGGGGCGGGTGTCGGGCCTGATCGAGGTCCGCGCCATTCTGAAGGAGATCCCCGGCATCCGGTTCATCCACTTCACGGAAGAGGACGTCGTCCGCCACGAGTTGGTCCAGCAGATCGTGCGGGCGTACGAGGCCTACCAGGGGACCCCCGCGGACCCGCGTGCCTAGCGTGAACCCCGCCCCCTCCCCATTTCGGATTTCGGATTTCGGATTTGGGATTTTCAATCCGCAATCCGCAATCCGCAATCACCAATCGGCGTGATGTATCTACGCTTCTTTACCAAGGAGGTCCGCCGAGACGTGGCGGATCGGCTGCAGGCCCCCTTGCGGGTGGGCTGGCATCCCCTGGCCCCCATCCGCCGCGCGGTGGCCCGCCTGGAGCAGCAACGCTGGTTCCTGCCCGCCGTCGCTGCCTTCTTCCTGCTGGCCACGCTCCAGATCCTCAGCTCCAACCTGGCCCTTCCCCTCGGGGCGCTCTCGGTCCTGGGCGTCTTCCTGCTGGTGGCCTTCCTCCTGGGCGCGCTGTACGCCTACGTGCGCGCCCTGCAGCCCAAGGAGGTCCGGCGCCCCCGCAGCCTGGTGCTGCTCGGCACGATCCTTCTCGTCGTTCTGCTGCTCACCCGGTACGGCCTCGTCATCATCACGTCGCTCCACCAGAGCTTCCCCCATATCCCGATCTCCGCCCTGCGGGCGGGCCTGCCGGTGCCCCTGGGGGGCGTCCTGCTCACGGTCCTCTTCAACGCCCGGCTGGCCTTCGCCGGCTCGCTCATCCTCACCATCCTCGCGGGGATCATGCTGGCCGCCCCCATCGAGTACTTCCTGTTCACCTTCGTGGGGAGCCTGGTGGGGATCTTCTCCTTGGCGCGACGCCAGGGGCGGACCGCCTTCTTCCGCGCCGGCAGTCTGTTGGGCCTCGCCAACGCCTACACGGTGCTGGCCTTCGCCCTGGTCGACGGGGACGCCAGCCGGCTGCTGCCGGACATGGTCGGCGGCCTGGTCAACGGGGCCGTCGTGGCGGTCCTGGCCACGGGGCTCCTGCCGCTCCTGGAGAACTCCTTCGGGCGAACGACGGACTTCACCCTCCTCGAGCTGTCCAACCTCAACGAGCCGATGCTCCGGCACCTGGTCCTCGTGGCGCCGGGCACCTACCATCACAGTATCATGGTGGGCACCCTGGCCGAGGCGGCCGCCGAGGCGGTGGGGGCCAACGCGTTGCTGTGCCGCGTGGGGGCCTACTACCACGACATCGGGAAGACCCGGCACCCCGCCTACTTCATCGAGAACCAGTCGGACGCCATGAACCGGCACGACAAGCTGGCTCCCAGCCTGAGCCGGGCCATCCTCATGGCCCACGTGAAGGAGGGGGTCGAGATGGCCCGGGCCTACGGCCTGCCCGAGGTCCTGGTGGACCTGATCCCCCAGCATCATGGGACGCGACTGGTGAGTTACTTCTACCAGCGCGCCAGGGAGCGGACGGATCCCGATCTGCACGCGGTGAAGGAGGAGGACTACCGCTATCCCGGGCCCAAACCTCAGACGCGCGAGGCGGCGATCCTCATGCTGGCCGACGCGGTGGAGGCGGCCGCCCGCACCCTTTCCGATCCCACGTCGGCCCGGATCCAGGGGGCGGTGCAGAAGATCATCACCGGGATCTTCGTGGACGGCCAACTGGACGAATGCGACCTGACCCTGCGGGACCTCCACCTGATCGCCAACAACTTCGTTCGAATCTTGACGGGGATCTTCCATCACCGGGTGGACTACCCGGGCGTGCAGCTCCAGAACCTGGGCAGGAAGCGGAGCGAGAATGGCGATCAGCCTGCGAAACCGGCAAAAGAGGGTCCGCGTCGAGACGGGGTGGCTAAGAAAGGTGGGGGAACGGGCGCTGTCCGTGCTGGCGCGCCCGGGCGCGGAGTGTAGCGTCGTGCTGCTGGACGACGCCGCCATGGCCGCCCTGAACCGCGCCTACCGCGGCGTCGCCGGCCCGACCGACGTCCTGGCGTTCCCCATGGCCGAGGGGCGGTTCGGGAGGACCTGGCCGGATCTCCTGGGCGACGTGGCGATCTCGGCCGAGACCGCGCGGCGCCAGGCGCGGGTCCGCAAGGCGGACCTCCGCGCGGAGCTGGCCCTCCTCCTGGTCCACGGGATCCTCCACCTCGTCGGCTACGATCACGGGACCGCGGAGGAGCGGCGCCGGATGTGGCACAAGCAACGGGCCATCCTGGCGGCCTGCGGCATCCAGGCCCCGGCGGCCGCCCGCCCAGGGGAGCGATGATGGGGAACGCCGCACAGCGGGTGACCGGGCTGGGTGACGCGGCCAGGCTCCGGATCCTGCTGGACGTCATCAAGGCCATGAGCGCGGAGACCGATTTCGATCGGCTCCTCCAGCTCATCATGGAGGAGACCACCCGCGCCATGGAGGCGGACCGGAGCACCCTCTTTCTCGTGGATCACCAGCGGGGAGAGCTCTGGTCCCGCGTGGCCCTGGGCCTCCAGCACCAGGAGATCCGCTTCAAGTCGCACCTCGGCATCGCCGGTCACGTGGCCACCACGGGCGAGCTGCTGAATATCCCCGACGCCTACGAGGACCCGCGCTTCAACCAGGAGGTGGACCGGCAGACCGGCTACCGGACCCGATCCATCCTGTGCATGCCGGTCCGGAACAAGGTGGGGACCATCGTCGGGGTGCTCCAGGTCCTGAACAAGCGGTCCGGCGTCTTCACGGCCGCGGACCAGGAATTGCTGGACGCCCTGGCGTCCCAGGCGGCCATCGCCCTGGAGAACGCCAAGCTCTACGAGGACCTGCGCCGGGCGTACGGGGAGCTGAAGCAGCTCGACGCCATGAAGGGCAACTTCCTGGCGAACATCTCCCATGAACTCCGCACCCCGCTGGCCCCCATCATCGGGTACGTCGAGATGCTCCTCTCGGGGCGGCCGGGCCCCCTGACCGACCGCCAGCGCTCCCACCTCACGGTGGTGGAGCAGGCGGTGCAGCGGCTCCAGGGGCTGATCGAGGATCTCCTGGCCTTCGTGCAGATGGACCAGGGGGAGCTCGCCATCCAGGCCCGCGCTTTCGCCATCGGCCCCCTGCTGGAGGAGCGGGGCCGCCTGATCATGCCCCGGGCGACCGAGAAGGGTCTGATGGTAGAATTCGGGGTCCCCCCCGAGTTGCCCGACGTCCGGGTGGACCCCAAGCAGATCGCCCGGGCGCTGATGCTGATGCTGGACAACGCCGTCAAGTTCACCCCGCAGGGGGGGCGGATCACGCTCAGTGCGAAGGCGCACGTTGCGCCCGACGACGCACCGCCGGGGTGGCAGCACGGCTACGTCGAGGTGAGCCTGAGCGATACCGGGATCGGCATCCCCGCGGACAAGATCCCCCGGATCTTCGACAAGTTCTACCAGGTGGATGCCTCGGCCACCCGGAGCTATGGTGGAACCGGCCTGGGCTTGGCCCTGGTGAAGCAGATCATGGATGCCCACGGCACCCGGGTGGACGTCGAGAGCACCCCAGGCGTCGGCTCCACCTTCCGGGTCCGCCTGCCCATCGCAGAGGCCCATGCCTGACGGCCCGTCGCCCCTCCGGGCGCCGGGGAGGTCCCGCTGCGGGGCGGTCCGCCTGGGGCTGGCACTCTTCGCCCTCTTCCCCACCCTCGCTCACCCCCCCCGGCCGGCCCTGGCTGACGACCCGCGGCTCGCCGTCCATCTCGCGCCTGCCGAGGTGCGGCAGGGCGGCGTTTCGGTTCTCAGTGTGAAATGGTTCAGCCCCATCCGCGGCCTGCGGGTCCGGCTGGGAGACCGGGAGATCGCCGCCCCCTCTCCGGAGGCCCCCTGGCGATCCGGGTCGAGGCCGTGGACGGGAGCGGCCGTCCCCTGACGGGGCAAGCAACCCTGCGGGTCCTGGACGCTCGCTTTCCCGTCCAGCGCCTCACGGTGCCGCGTCCCTTCGTGGAGCTGGACGCCGCCACCCTGGAGCGGGTCAACCTGGAGAAGGCGCTCCTGGATCAGGTGTGGGAGACCCTGACGCCCGAGCGGTACTGGCGCGATCCGTTTCGGGTCCCCCTGGACGGGGCGGGTCCCGCCTACGGGTTCGGCCTGCGGCGCATCATCAACGGGGAGCCCCGGTCCCCCCACACCGGGGCCGATTTTGCGGCGTCCGCGGGGGCGACGGTCCGGGCCGCCAACGCCGGCATCGTGGCGCTGGTGGCGGACCACTTCTTCGCGGGACGATCGGTCATCTTGGACCACGGCCTCGGCCTGTACACCATGTACTTCCACCTGCAGGAAAGCCTGGTGCAGCCCGGGCAGCGGGTGGAGCGGGGTGAGATCATCGCCCGCGTCGGGAGCACCGGGCGCGCCACGGGCCCTCATCTTCACTGGGGCGCGCGCCTCTACGGGGCCCGGATCGACCCTCAGGAACTCCTGAAGCCGCTGCCCTTGGAATGATCGGACCACTCGAAGCGTTCGATGGTTCGGGAGTTCGGTCGTTCGGTGGTTCCGGGAACTACCGGGACCCACGGCACCGCGGCGGCGACCGGCCGCCGTGGCGTGGGTGCCCCGAACGACCGAACACTTTTTGAGACGTCAGGCAAGCCATGGACCCCACGAACGACAAGGCGGAGGCTGCAGAGACAGCAGGAGGAGAGTTCCGTTCCGCCTACGTCGCCATCATCGGGCGGCCCAATGTGGGCAAGTCCACCCTCGTGAACCGTCTGCTCCAGCAGAAACTCTCCATCGTCTCCCCCCGGCCGCAGACGACCTGGCATCGCATCCTGGGGATCCGGAATCTGCCACAGGCGCAGCTCCTCTTCCTGGATACGCCGGGCATGCACAAATCGGACGCGGTGTTCAACCAGGGCCTCGTCCGGGCCGCCCTGCGCGCCATGGCGGACGCCGACGTGATTCTCTGGCTGATTGACGCCTCGCAACCCGACGATCCCGACGACCAGCTCATCCTGGAGCAGCTCCGCGAGCAGAAGGCACGCAGTGCCCCCGTCATCCTCGGCCTCAACAAGGTGGACCTGGTGGAGAAGCCCCTGCTCCTGCCCCTCATCGCTGGCTGGCAGGAGAGGTATTCCTTTGCCGAGATCGTCCCCGTCTCGGCGGCCACGGGGGACAACGTGGATCGGCTGGAGTCGGTCCTGCTCCGCCACGCGCCGGTGGGACATCCCTTCTATCCGCCCGAGGAACTCAGCGATCGCCCGGAGCGCTTCTTCATCGCCGAGATCCTCCGGGAGCAGGCCTTCGCCCTCTTGCACCAGGAGCTTCCCTATGCCGTGGCCGTCCAGGTGGAGGCGGTCAAGGCGCGGGAGGGAAAGGATCTCACGGACGTCGAGGCCACGATCTACGTGGAGAAGGAGGGCCAGAAGGGGATCGTCATCGGCGCCGGCGGGCAGATGCTGAAGCGGATCGGCGAGCGGTCGCGACCCGAGATCGAGGCGCTGCTGGGAACGCGGGTCTTCCTCCGCCTCTGGGTGAAGATCCAGGAGGGCTGGCGGAAGGACGTGACGGCCCTGAAACGGTTCGGCTACCTGGAACCCTGACCACTGAATGCGGAATGGCGAATGCGGATTGCGGAATGAACCTGCTCCCCCATTCCGCATTCCACACTCCGCATTCCGAATTTGAGGTTGCCGTGCCGCTCCATTCGACGGAGGCCATCGTCATCGGCGGCCACAACTTGGCCGAGGCCGACCGGATCGTGGTCTTCTACACCAAGGCCGGGGGCAAGGTCCGCGCGGTGGCGGCGGGTGCGCGGCGGATCCGCACGCGATTCGGGGGGAGCCTCCAGCTCTTCACCGAGGGGCGGCTGGTCTACTTCGAACGGCCGAACCGCACCCTGCACAAGATCAACGAGTTCGCCGTCATCCGCTCGCACCACGAGTTGCGCGAGGATCTGGATCGCCTGGTGCTGGCCTCCACGGCGGTCGAGGCGGCGGCGGCCGGCGTGGAGGAAGAGGAAGCCTTCCCGGACCTGTACCATCTGCTGGCCGACGCGCTGGACCTTTTGGAAGGGGCCGCTCGGCCCGCCCTGGTCGTGCAGGGGTTCTTCCTGCATCTCCTTCGCCTCCTCGGGTATCGTCCCGAGCTCTCGGAGTGCGTGCGCTGCCGGAAGCCCGTGCCGTTTAACGCGGACGCCTCCCTCAGTCCCGGCCAGGGCGGCCTCATTTGTCCGGGGTGCCAGCCGGCGGTCGCCGATGTGCTCGCCGTGTCCTCGGCAGCCCTCGGATTTCTGCGAGGGGCCAGCGGTTCGACGCTTCGCGTCATGGACCGGATAATCATTCTTCCCCAAGTTTTACAAGAGGTTAGCGTGATCCTGGAGGTATTTCTTCGACACGTTCTGGGTCGTCCCCTGCGATCGTCCGACTTCCTGGCCCGCCTGTAACCCTCGATCAATAAAGCCGTTCCGCCACTCATTCTGGCCTTTTCCCTTGACACTCTCTCCGGCGATTTGTTAGCGTGTGTGACGTTTTCCCGAAGGGAGCCGCAATGGAAAAAGTAATGACCTTTCAGGAGTTGGTGCTGGCACTGGAGAGCTTCTGGGCCAAATACGGTTGCGTGGTCCAGCAACCCTATGACATCGAGGTCGGCGCCGGAACCAGCAACCCGGCCACCTTCCTGCGGGTCCTGGGTCCCGAGCCCTGGAACGTCGCCTACGTGGAGCCCTCGCGGCGCCCCACCGATGGCCGCTACGGGGAGAACCCGAATCGGCTGCAACACTACTATCAGTACCAGGTGATCCTGAAACCCTCGCCCATTGACATCCAGGAGATCTACCTCAAGAGCCTGGAGAGCTTCGGCGTGGATCCGCTGAAGCACGACATCCGCTTCGTGGAGGACGACTGGGAGTCGCCCACCCTGGGGGCCTGGGGGCTCGGCTGGGAGGTCTGGCTGGACGGGCTGGAGATCACGCAGTTCACCTACTTCCAGCAGGCCGGGGGCATCGAGCTGAAGCCGGTGGCGGGCGAGCTCACCTACGGGATCGAGCGCATCGCCATGTTCCTCCAGGGGGTGGACAGCGTGTACGACCTCCGGTGGAACCGGGACGTCACCTATGGGGACGTCCACCACAAGGGCGAGGTGGAGTGGTCCATCCACAATTTCGAGGAGGCGGATATTCCCCTGCAGCTCCGCCTCTTCGACGAGTACGAGCGCGAGTCGCGGCGCCTGATCGAGAAGGGCCTGGTCCTCCCGGCCTATGACTACTGCCTGAAGTGCTCCCACACCTTCAACATCCTGGACGCGCGTGGGGCCATCAGCGTGACGGAGCGGACCCATTTCATCGGGCGGGTGCGGAACCTGGCCCGGCGGGTGGCCGAAGCCTACTTCAAGCAGCGCGAGGAGATGGGGTTTCCCCTCCTAACCCGGCATAGCCGGAACCAAACAGGAAAAGCCGTCAAGAAATATCGAATGTCGAACAGCGAATGACGAATTTCGAACGAGAGCTGATCCTGGGCCTGCTTCCCCTCGGCGTTCGTCATTCGAAATTCCCTGTTCGATATTCGACATTTCGCATGGACTAAAGTCAAAGCCGGCCTGAGACGATTCCCTTTCGGCGAGGACCCGGACAAAACGGACCATGGGAAAAGAACTGCTCTTCGAGATCGGGACTGAGGAAATCCCCTCCGGCTACCTGCCGCCGGCCCTGGAGGATTTGAAGGCGGTGGCCGGCCGCCTGCTCCAGGAGCACCGGCTGACCTTCGCCGGCATCCGGACCCTGGGGACGCCGCGGCGATTGACCCTGTGCGTGGACGGCCTGGCGGAGAAACAGGCCGACGCGCGCCGCGAGGTGATCGGTCCCACCCGGGCCGTGGCCTACGACGCCCAGGGGAAGCCGACCCGGGCCGCCGAGGGCTTCGCCCGTGCCCAGGGGGTCCCGGTCGAGCGGTTGGAGGTCCGGGCGCTGGACCGCGGGGAATACATGGTGGCCGTCCAGGAGGAGCGGGGCGCCGCCACCCCCCAGGTCCTGCTGACGCTCTTGCCCAAGGTCCTGACCTCGCTGTCCTTCCCCAAGTTCATGCGCTGGGGTGACGGGGCGTTCCGGTTCGTCCGGCCCATCCGGTGGCTGCTCTGCCTCTACGGGGGCAAGGTCGTCCCGGTCGCCATCGAGGGGCTCAACCTGAAGGCCGATGCCAAGACGTACGGCCACCGCTTCCTCTCCCCCCGGGGCGTCCGGGTGCGCAGCTTCCAGGAGTACCTGGAGACGCTGGAGGAAAAATTCGTGATCGTGGACCAGGATCGCCGGCGGGAGATCGTCCGGAAGCTGGCGGTCGAGGCGGCCGCCACGGTGAAGGGCCAGGTGGTCCTGGATGACGATCTGGTGGAGACGGTCACGCACCTGGTGGAGTTTCCCACCGTGGTCTGCGGTTCCTTCCGGCGGGAGTACCTGGAGCTGCCGCGGGACGTCATCATCACGCCCATGCGGAAGCACCAGCGCTACTTCCCCGTGGTGGATGCCGCCGGAAACCTGCTGCCGCACTTCGTGGCCATCTCCAACATGCGGGCGCGGGACATGGAGCTGATCCGCCAGGGGAACGAGCGGGTCCTCCGCGCCCGGCTCAACGACGCCGAGTTCTTCTACCGGGACGACCGCAAGGTGCCCCTGGCCGAGCGGGTCGGCCGCCTCCGGGACATCATCTTCCAGGAAAAGCTGGGGACGATGCACGACAAGGTGCAGCGGGTGCGGGAGCTCGCCGCCTTCATCGCGGACCGGGTGGACCCCGCCTGCCGGGCGGGCGCGGAACGGGCCGCCCACCTCTGCAAGGCGGACCTGGTCACCACCATGGTCAAGGAGTTCCCCAACCTCCAGGGGACCATGGGCCGGGAGTACGCCCGGCTCTCGGGCGAACCGCCGGAGGTCTGCCAGGCCATCGAGGAGCATTACCTGCCGCGCTCTGCCGGCGACAGGCTGGCGGAGTCGAATGTGGGGGCCGTGGTGGCCCTGGCGGATCGCCTGGATTCCATCGTGGGCTGTTTCGGCGTCGGCCTCATGCCCACCGGGTCGGAGGATCCCTACGCGTTGCGCCGGGCCGCCCTGGGCGTGGTGCAGACCATCCTGCACCGGGGCTTCCGGGCCTCCCTGGGCGAGCTGGTGGAGCGCGCCCGGGCGGCCTTCGGGAGCCGGCTGGACCATCCCGCCGACACGATCCAGCGCGAGGTGCTGGACTTCCTCCGCGGCCGGATCCAGGTGGTGTTGGTGGATCGGGGGCTGCCGCCGGAGGTGGTCGAGGCGGTGCTGGCCGCCGGATTCGACGACGTGGCGGATGCGGCGCGGCGGGCCGAGGCGCTGGCGGTGATGCGGCGCGAGGCGGACTTCGGCGAGCTGTCGGCTGCCTTCCGGCGCGTGGTGGG
Organism: Candidatus Methylomirabilota bacterium; assembly: GCA_016208645.1. Classification (GTDB taxonomy): domain Bacteria; phylum Methylomirabilota; class Methylomirabilia; order Methylomirabilales; family 2-02-FULL-66-22; genus 2-02-FULL-66-22. The sequence continues at coordinate 17,065 of JACQXP010000016.1, forward strand.
CATCATCCCCAGGGGCTTCGACCGGCCGGTGGATGTGGCGCGCCTGGTCGAGGGAGCGGAGCGGGCGCTGCATGCGCAGGTCGTCGCGCTGAAGGCCGAGGTGGACGGGAAGGTGGCGGCGCACGACTACCTGGGCGCGCTCCAGCGGATCGCGGGGCTGAAGCCCATGGTGGACATGTTCTTCGAGGAGATCCTGGTCATCGGGCCGGACGAGGGGCTGACCCAGAACCGCTTCGCGCTGCTCACGGCGGTGGGCGACCTGTTCGCGCGGATTGCGGACTTCACCAAGATCACGGGCTAGGGGGGCATCGGAGGCGTCATGGCCACAGCGAAGAAAACCGTCTTCTTCTTCGGCAAGGGCAAGGCGGAAGGCCGGGCGGAACAGAAGAACCTGCTGGGCGGCAAGGGGGCCAACCTGCACGAGATGACCCGGCTGGGCATCCTGGTGCCGGGCGGCTTCACCATCTCCACGGAGGCCTGCGTCTTCTACACCAACAACAAGAAGAAGCACCCCGCAGGGATGTGGAAGCAGGTCGAGGAGAACCTGAAGAGGGTCGAGAGGGTCATGGGGGCCACCTTCGGGGATCCCAAGAACCCGCTCCTGGTGTCGGTGCGCTCCGGCGCCCGCGTCTCCATGCCCGGCATGATGGACACGGTCCTGAATCTGGGACTGAACGACCAGACCCTCCAGGGGCTGATCGCGAGGTCGAAGAACGAGCGCTTCGCCTACGACTCCTACCGGCGCTTCATCCAGATGTTCGGGGACGTGGTCCTGGGCATCGACAAGCAGGCCTTCGAGCGACTGCTGGAGGCCCAGAAGCACGCCAAGAAGGTGAAGCTGGACACCGACCTCACGGCCGCCGACCTGAAGGATCTGGTCACCCTGTTCAAGCGCGTGGTGAAGGACAAGACCGGGAGGGACTTCCCCCAGGAGCCCAAGGAGCAGCTCCGACTGGCCATCAATGCCGTGTTCGAGTCGTGGGACAACCCCCGGGCCGTCACCTACCGGAGGCTGCACAACATCCCGGGGGATTGGGGGACGGCCGTCAACGTGCAGGCCATGGTCTTCGGCAACCTGGGGGACAGCTCGGGCACGGGCGTCGCATTCACCCGGGATCCGGGCACGGGCGAGCGCCGGTTCTTCGGCGAGTACCTGATGAACGCCCAGGGGGAGGACGTGGTGGCCGGCATCCGGACCCCCCAGCCCATCAACCAGCTCAAGAAGGCCATGCCCAAGGTGTACGCCGAGCTGGAGCGGATCTACAAGCGGCTGGAGAAGCACTACCGGGAGATGCTGGATATCGAGTTCACCATCCAGGACGGGAAGCTCTATATGCTGCAGTGCCGGGTGGGCAAGCGGACCGCCGGCGCGGCGGTCAAGATCGCCGTGGACATGGTGAAGGAGCGGCTGATTGACCACAAGCTGGCGGTGCTGCGCGTGGATCCGGCCCAGCTCGACCAGCTCCTCCACCCGCGGGTGGACCCCACGGCCAAGGTCCAGAAGATCGCCAAGGGCCTGCCGGCCTCGCCGGGCGCGGCCGTGGGCCAGGTGGTCTTCACGGCCGCCGAGGCCGAGGCGGCCGCGGCCAAGGGCGAGCGGGTGATCCTGGTCCGCACCGAGACCTCGCCCGAGGACATCGGCGGGATGCACGCCGCCCAGGGGATCCTCACGGCCCGGGGCGGCATGACCTCGCACGCCGCCGTGGTGGCCCGCGGCATGGGCAAGCCCTGCGTGGCCGGGTCCCAGGACATCACGGTGTACGAGGAGCACGGCTACCTCTTCGCCCGCGACCTCACCGTGCGGCGCGGCGAGTACATCACCCTGGACGGCGGCACGGGCGACGTGATGCTGGGCGAGGCGAAGCTGATCCAGCCCGAGCTGTCGGGGGATTTCGCCACCCTCATGACCTGGGCCGACAAGTATCGCCGGATCGGCGTCCGCACCAACGCCGACACCCCCAAGGATGCCCAGGTCAGCCGCAAGTTCGGCGCCGGGGGGATCGGCCTGTGCCGGACGGAGCACATGTTCTTCGAGGGGGATCGCATCGACGCGGTCCGCGAGATGATCCTGGCGGAGGACGTGGAGGGCCGGCGGAAGGCCCTGGCCAAGCTCTTGCCCATGCAGAAGGCGGACTTCAAGGCCATCCTGGAGATCATGGGGGACCTGCCGGTCACGGTCCGTACCCTGGACCCGCCGCTCCACGAATTCCTGCCCAAGACGGACGTTGAGATCGGGGAGCTGGCGAAAAAGCTGGGCCTGCCGGCCGAGCGGTTGAAGGCCAAGGTGGACGGCCTGCACGAGTTCAACCCCATGCTGGGCTACCGGGGCTGCCGCCTGGGGATCGAATACCCCGAGATCACCGAGATGCAGGCCCAGGCCCTGTTCGAGGCGGCCTGCGAGCTCCGGAAGCAGGGGAAGAACCCGTACCCCGAGGTCATGATCCCGCTGGTCGGGACGCTCAAGGAGCTCCAGATGCAGCAGGAGATCGTGGAGCGGGTGGCCCGCGAGACCATGAAGAAGTACGGGGTCAAGGTCCGCTACATGCTGGGGACGATGATCGAGATCCCGCGGGCGTGTCTCGTGGCGGATGAGATCGCCCAGGTGGCGCAGTTCTTCTCCTTCGGCACCAACGACCTGACCCAGACCTGCCTGGCCCTGTCCCGCGACGACGCCGGGAAGTTCCTCCCCCTCTACGTCGAGCGGGGGGTCTATCCCGACGATCCCTTCGTCAGCATTGACCAGGCCGGCGTGGGAGCCCTGATGCGCATGGGGGTGGAGAAGGGGCGCGCGGTCCGCAAGGACCTGGAGGTGGGGATCTGCGGCGAGCACGGGGGCGAGCCCCGCTCGGTCATGTTTTGCCACCAGATCGGGCTGGATTACGTGAGCTGCTCGCCCTACCGGGTGCCCATCGCCAAGCTGGCCGCCGCGCATGCTGCCTTGAAGGAAACCGTGAAGGTCAAGGAGATGGGCGAGAAGTAGCCTCGCACCACAATCGGGTTCACCACACAGGGGGCCGGACCACCGGCCCCCTGTTTTTTTCAGGGCTGCCCCAAGGACCGCTCCCGCTTGCGCCCTGGCCCGGATCTTGGTATAAGCCTTTCATCGCCAGGAGGCAGCGAGGACCCCGACAGCCCTCCCGAGGTCGGCCAACGATGGAGCTTGAGAGCGGCACGACCGGCACTATCCTCCCCCTCGGAAATTGCTCCCCGTCCGACACGCCGCGAGGCCTCGGGCGGGGTTATCTGTTTTGGGCTAACCCCTCGATCCCCTCTCCCCTCAGCGGGTGAGGGGGGAGCTCGGACTCACGGCCTCTCACACCACTATGGAGTCAGGCTATGGGGATAGATGACGTTCTCAAGCCAAGACGGGAAGAGATCCTTCGCATCGCACGGAAGCACGGTGTCGATCGGGTTCAGGTTTTCGGCTCCTTCGCCCGCGGTGAGGCGGATGAGAGCAGTGACCTGGATCTCCTCATTGAGGTCGAAGGGCCGACACCCCCGTGGTTTCCGGGCGGACTTGTGGCCGATCTGGAGGCCCTGCTCGGCCGCCGCGTGGACGTTATAGAGCCCGACGCCTTACGCGAAGGAGTGCGTACAAGGGTCCTCCAGGAGGCCGTCCCGCTATGAAGGACGATCGGGTCTACCTTCGCCACATCCTGGAGTGTCTCGATGCCATCTGCCGCCCTCGCTTTTGGCGCCGGCCATGCGGAACGGTACCACCCACATGGCTTGACATCCCCCCTTCTCCTGATGTAGAGGAAACGCTGTAATGATGGCAATTCGGAGATTTCAGGGCCGGGGTATCTGCTCATTGTCAGTGCCAGTAACGACTTCGCGCCCTTCGACCCCAACGGCTCGTGATGATTTTTTGAGCCTTGGGGCTTCTCACCGGAAGCAGGCAGTGTGCCCTCAGGGCGACAGCGCGCCCAGATATGTTCCTCTTGGAAGTGTGGCGAACTCAGAGGAAAATTCCTGTGAATTCAGCCTAACTCAACCCATGGACTATGATCGCGTCCTGCGCTCGTCCGATCGGCGAGAGGAGTTTCTCTTGACTATCGAACGGGGGCGGCGGAAGCGCCTTCGGCTCAAGTATCAGACCAGAACGAGGCGCGTCATCGTCTTGGCCCGCCTCGACTTGAACGGCGCTCCACATAGGAACCCGCCGGAGGCTCCCTACCGACCAAGCGAGTGGATCGGGGAAACGCACCTGCACCTCTACAGGGAGGGCTTTGACGACCGTATCGCTTACACCCTTGTAGATGCACCCGGTTGGCCCGATCCAAATGCCCTAGACGGAATCCCGGCTCTTGAACACTTCATGCGGTACTGCCGAGTTACGGAGTGGCCGCCGATTCAAACTTCACTCTGATGACCAGGGCAGAGTGCCAGCATTTGGTTAACGAATACCTTAACTGGCTCAAGCAGGAGCTACGAGCCACGGCCCTTGACGGCTCTTGCCAGATCTCTACACCATTCCTGGATCGCCATAACGATGCCATCGAAATATACGTTGAGAAGAAAGACGGAGCCCTGCGCCTGACCGATGATGGTTATACGATCCGAGACCTTCGGGCCAGTGGCATGGAGTTCACGACCGAGAAGCGAAAGTCTCATCTCTCCGCCGTGCTGAATGGTTTTGGTGTGAGGCTTGAGGGTGATGAGCTTTGTGTCGTGGGGTCCTTGGAGGATTTCCCCCAGAAGAAGCATAATCTGGTCCAGGCCATCCTAGCTGTAAGCGACATGTTCGTGATGGCGGAAGAGCACGTGCTATCCCTCTTTAAGGAGGACGTGGCTCTCTTTCTTGAGGCGCATCGCATTCCGGCGTTCTCCGACTTCAAACTTAGCGGCAAGAGCGGGTTCGATCATAAATTTGACTTTGGCCTGCCCAAGACGCCGGAAAAGCCGCAACGAGTCCTGCAGGCCATCAATAATCTGGCGAAGGATAACACAACCTCGCTCGCGTTCGCCTTGGCGGACGTCCGAGCGATTCGTGCTGATCCGCTAGGCGCACTGGCGATGATCAACGACACGCTACGTCCTCCAAACGAGGAGTATTTGGCCGCCCTGCGCGCGTACGAGGTCGAACCGGTCCTCTGGTCCCAGCGGCAGCAGGCTATTTCGCTCCTGAACGGAAGATTCTAGCCCATTGACAGCGCACCCAGATACGCTGGCTGCAGCTCGTAGTCACCCTCGTGCTGGAAGAACCTGGATGCGTAATCGCCTGAAGGGGGCCTTAGAATGCAATCAACGCCGATTCCCGTAGGAGGGTCGGCGTTTTGTTTTCTCACCATGCAAGACGGTTTCCTGGGTTGGTATAGAAAGATTCTTTTGCAATGGAGAATCCAGCCTCTGCCAAGCGACACCGCCGTCACGCGAAACCCAGCGTGCGCCCGGAGGCGCCGTTGTTTTCCAAGCTGCTTGGAAAACAAGACGGGGGACTGAGCTAACTGCCTGAAATATAAGGCTCCGCCTCTCTTGGTGTTATCCGGATGGCCAAATTAAGGCTTGCCATCGAAGGCTCTGAAGGCGACGCGGTGAAGGCGTGGTGACCAGCAACGACATCGAGAAGCCCGTCCTCGGGCTGATCTTCCTGCGCTACGCCGACCACAAGTTCGCCCAGGCCGAAGCGGCATTGGCCCGGAAGGCCAAAGCGCGACAGGGGCGCCGGAAGATCGGGAAGATTGACTTCCAGGCCGAGGGGGTCCTGTACCTGCCCGAAGCGGCGCGGTTCTCAAACCTCCAGAAGCTCCCCGAGGGCGCAGATCTGGCCAAGGCGGTGATCGCCGCCATGAAGGCCATCGAGGCCGAGAACGAAGAACTGAAGGACATCCTTCCCAAGACATACAACCGCCTCGACAACGCCACGCTGATCGAGCTGTTCCGGGTGCTCGGCTCGATCCCGATGGACATCGAGGGGGATGCCTTCGGGAAGATTTACGAGTACTTCCTCGGCCTGTTCGCCATGAAGGAGGGGCAGAAGGGGGGCGAGTTCTTCACGCCCACCAGCATCGTCAAGCTGATCGTCGAGGTCATCGAGCCCTTCCACGGCAAGATCTACGACCCCGCTTGCGGCTCCGGCGGCATGTTCGTCCAGTCCGCGGCCTTCGTCGAGCACCACAAGCGGAAACCCAGCGACGAGATCTCCGTCTATGGGCAGGAAAAGACCGCGGAGACGATCCGGCTGTGCAAGATGAACCTCGCCGTGCACGGGTTGTCGGGAGATATCCGCCAGGGGAATACCTATTACGAGGACCTGCACAACTCGACGAATGGTGACAGGCGTGGCAAGTTCGACTTCGTCATGGCCAATCCGCCGTTCAACGTCTCCGGGGTGGACAAGGAGAAGGTCAAGGAAGATCCGCGGTTCAGCCTGGGCGTGCCCAACACGGATAACGCGAACTATCTCTGGATTCAGATCTTCTATCATGCCCTCAACGCCACCGGCCGCGCCGGCTTCGTCATGGCGAACTCCGCCGCCGACGCGCGCGGGGCGGAGTTGGAGATCCGCAAGAAACTGATCCGGTCCGAAGCTGTGGACGTGATGGTCAGCATCGGCTCCAACTTCTTCTACACCGTCACGCTTCCCTGCACTCTCTGGTTCTTCGATCGCGGCAAGCTCAGGACCCCGCGCAAGGACAAGGTCCTCTTCCTCGACGCCCGCCACATCTACCGCCAGCTCAATCGCGCCCACCGCGACTTCACCCCGGAGCAGATCGAATTCCTGGCCAACATCGTCCGCCTGTACCGGGGCGAGGAGATCGAACTGGACCAGGGCAGCGAAGCCCTGATAAAGGAGCACTTTGGCAAGAGCTTCCGCAAGTACGCCGACGT
>JACQXP010000060.1 GCA_016208645.1 Candidatus Methylomirabilota bacterium
CGGCATGGTGACCGTGGTGGCCAACGGGAAGGGAGAGCTCCTCTCGGTGAAGATTGATCCCGAGGTCGCCCGGGGCGAGGACCTGGAGATGCTGCAGGACCTGGTGGCAGCCGCGGCCAACGACGCCTTGCGGAAAGCCCGGGAGCTCTTGACCCAGGAGGTCTCGCGCCTGGCGGCGGGGCTGGGCCTGCCGGGCCTGCTGTAGGGCGGAAGGAGAGGAAGCGACCGTGTCGGCCACGCCCCCTGCGCTGGCATCGCTGATCGAGGAGTTGGTGCGCCTGCCCGGCATCGGGCCCAAGACGGCCCAGCGCCTGGCCTTCCACCTGCTCAAGGTCCCGCGCGAGACGGCCGTGGCCCTGGCCGAGGCGGTGATCGGGCTCAAGGACCGGACGCGGTCGTGCCGCCGATGCTTCAACATCAGCGAGGAGGAGCTGTGCGCGGTCTGCCGGGATCCCCGCCGCGACAGTCAACTCCTCTGCGTGGTGGAGGAGGCCAACGATCTGCTGGCCATCGAGAAGACCCGGGAGTTCCGCGGCCTGTACCACGTCGTGGGCGGGACGCTGTCGCCCTTGGAGGGCCGGGGGCCGGATCGGATCCGGGGGAAGGAGCTGACGGCCCGGCTGGAGTCCGGCGGGGTGCGCGAGGTCATCCTGGCCACCAACCCCAACGTCGAGGGCGAGGCCACGGCGCTCTACCTCCTGCGGCTCCTGAAGCCGTTCCCGGTGAAGGTGACGCGCATCGCCCGCGGCCTGCCCATGGGCGGGGACCTCGAGTACGCGGACGAGGTCACATTGGCCCGAGCGCTGGAGGGCCGGCGCGAGATCACGTGACGGGTGGGGCCGGTGGGGATGCTGGGCGCGGACCTGACTCTCTTCGAGGAGGACGAACGACGCTTGGCGGCCGTGCTGCGGAGGCTCTGCGAGGAGGCCAAGAGCCGGGCGGTCTTCCTCATCGACAAGAGCGGACAGCTCATCGCCGCGGCCGGCGAAACGGCCAACGTGGACATCACCTCCCTGGCCTCCCTGACGGCCGGCAGCATCGCCGCCAGCGGCGGCCTGGCGCAGCTCTTGGGGGAAAAGGAATTCAGTGTCCTCTTCCACGAGGGAGAGAAGGACAACCTGCACATCTCGGTGGTGGCCCAGCGTGCGATTCTGGTCGTGCTCTTCGATCGCCGATCCTCCCTGGGCCTGGTCCGCCTCCGGCTCAAGCGTGCCGCCGAAGACATCGGCCAGGCCTTTGCCGAGATGGCCCTGCGGACGCAGCAGGAGGCGGGCCGCGGCCGGGCGGCGTTCCAGGCCCAGTTCGCCCAGTTCACCGACGAGGACATCGAGGACCTGTTCAAGAGCTGAGGCGCCAGCGTGTCCTTCATCAACTACGCCGCGCGGGAGATCAACTGCAAGCTGGTCTACTACGGGCCCGGGCTCTGCGGGAAGACCACGAACCTGCAGCACATCTACTCCAAGGTGGAGCCCAGCACCAAGGGCAAGCTCATCTCGCTGGCGACGGAGACGGAGCGGACCCTCTTCTTCGATTTCCTTCCCCTGGAACTGGGCAGCATCCGGGGGTTCAAGACCCGCTTCCACCTGTACACGGTGCCGGGGCAGGTCTTTTACGACGCCAGCCGGAAGCTGATCCTCCGGGGGGCGGACGGCGTGATCCTGGTGGCCGACTCCCAGATCGAGCGGGTGGAGGCGAACATCGAAAGCCTGGAGAACCTGGAGGCCAACCTGGCGGAGCAGAGCCTGAAGCTGGACCGCCTCCCCTTCGTACTGCAGTACAACAAGCGGGACCTGCCCAACGTCGTTCCCGTGGAGGAACTCCAGACGCTGCTCAACCCCAACGGCGTCCCCTGGTTCGAGGCCTGCGCCAAGAAGGGCACCGGCGTCTTCGAGACGTTGAAGGGTGTGGCCAAGCTGGTGCTGAACGAGCTGAAGAAGAAGACCTGACCCACAACCCGCTTGCGACGGCCCCTCCCTGCTGGTATAGTACCTGCCGCAAGGCCCTGGGCCTGCTGCGAATTCAAAATTTCAAACCGACAACGGACAACCGGCCATTTCTCCGAACCGAAACCGTTGGCCAGTTGTCGGTTGTCAGTTTCTCGTTTTCAATTGGATGTTCCCCGGTAGCTCAATGGTGCCCGCCCGCCCGAACAGCCCCGGCGGGTCGGGCGGGGAGCGAGCGGCTGAAGAGATGGCGTGTACCATCTACATTCTCCGGAACCGCAGCGGCAAACACTATGTCGGAATGTCGGAGGGTGTTCCACGGAGATTGAGGGAGCACAACGCGGGCGGGGTAAGATCCACCAAGAGCGGACGGCCATGGGCCATCCTCTATGAAGAGCGGGTTGCGAGCCGGGAAGAAGCACGAGTCCGCGAACGCTACTGGAAATCCGGCGGAGGCCGGAGAAGCTTAGGAAAGACCCATCCCAAATTCCCCCGGCAGCTCAAGGCTGCCGGCCCAGATACCCCGAGCGGGGGGTGACCTTGCCCTGAGCGGAGCGAAGTGAGAGCCCGGCAGGAGGCACGGGGGACGACGAATCCAGGAGGTTCTTGAGGAGATCCCAACGGCAGATCACTGCCCGTTCGGGAGTCGTTGGCTCCCCGGGCAGGTGAGAGAATAAAGATTCCCCGGTAGCTCAATGGTGGAGCGAGCGGCTGTTAACCGCTAGGCTGCAGGTTCGAGCCCTGCCCGGGGAGCCACAGACATTGGCATGAGCGCCCGCGAGATCCAACTCTCGCGGGCGTTTGATTTCCGGTGCAAACGCAGAGCACATCCTCAGGTGTCCTCATGGGCATATGGGTGTACATCCTGCGAAGTCAGAACACAGGCCGATATTATTGCGGACAAACCAACAACTTTGAGAAGCGCGTCGCACAGCATAACGACCCCGCAGTTCGCCTCACCCTCACGACCAAGAGATTCGTAGGCCCCTGGGATCTCGTTTGGTCTCAAGAATGTTGGGATCGGAGCGAGGGAATGAGGCTGGAGCGGCCCATCAAGAAAAGAGGGATCTCGAGGTTCTTGGAGGAACCTCGCCGGATGGATTCTTGGAAATGAGTGAGTGCCTCCATGGGTGACTCAGGCTGCGGGGTGGGCCGCTCTCCTCCCGGTGCCCCGATTTGTTTCTCCCGGGGAGCCAATAGGAAGGCACCGAAACGGCCCGTGGGGCACTTGGCCTCACGGGCCTTGCGCTTTGTCCCCGCGGGCCGCTCTTGATCCTTTGGGACCGTGCGCGGCAGCCCACGGCCATCAGTTCACAAGGGGGAGAAAGCCGGGTGCACGGGAACAGGGGCAGGGAGGAACCAAGGGGGCTGACCGACTGATCAGGGGGCAGAACAAATAGGACCGGGGACCCCCGCCACCTAAAGCGCCGGGCCCAGCCCTGAAGCAAAGTTGCCCCCACGCTCAGGGCGTCACCGGTCAGCAAGGATTGCTGTGCTGGGACGGCATCGAGGATTTCTCGGTCACTCCCGATGGCCCGCAGCCAGCAGTCCCATGAGCAGGATCCCGAGAGTCGCGCCCAGGAGGAACGCACCAGACAAGGTCAACCAGTTCCACCACATGGCGTCTCGCCTCCTAACGCAGCGGTTGAAAAAGCGGCGCTGTGGGGGACCACCCCTTCAAGAATGCAAGCCTGGTGCCAGCGGCGCCATGTGGCTCATAGGCGATCTTTTCTATGGGGTAGTCAGGTTACCGCGTCGGACCCTGCCAGCTCCACAGTCTCCTCTTGCCTCTCGGCGATCGTTATCCCGATCCCCCCGAGCCCAGGAGTTGGCGCACGGTTTCCCGGAAGGTCTCCGTGTCCAGCGGCTTCGTCAGATAGCCCGCACACCCCGCCGCTTTGGCCCGCTCCTCTTCCCCCCGCATGGCCAGGGCCGTGAGGGCAACGATGGGAATGGCGGCCGTGGCCGGATCCGCCTTCAGGTGGCGGGTGGCCTCGTATCCCGTCATGCCGGGCAACTGCACGTCCATGAGGATGAGGGCCGGCTGCGCCGTGCGGGCGAGGTGAAGGCCGGCATCGGCCGTCTCCGCCACGAGGACCTCACAGCCCTCTTGCTCCAGGAGGGCAATCAGGAGTTCCAGATTGACGGCATTGTCCTCGACCACTAGGATTCGCGGGGCCACCGGATCACCTCTTGGGGCCGGCCGGCGGCAGGACGAAGGTGAATGTGCTGCCGCGGCCCTCGCCCTCGGATTCGGCCCAGACCCGACCGCCGTGCAGCTCGACGAGACGCTTGGTCAGGGCCAGGCCAAGGCCGGTCCCCTGGTAGCGCTTTGTGCGGACGGGTTCGAGCTGGGTGAGGGGCCGGAAGAGCTTCGGGAGGTCCTCGGCCTTGATCCCGACGCCGGTGTCCATGACGGCGATCTCAAGCATTTCAGATTTCAGATTTGAGATTTCAGATTGGGTGGGCGGCAAATCTGCAATCTGCAATCTGCAATCTGCAATCCGGCGGGCGGTGACCGTGACGTGCCCCCCGTCCGGCGTGAACTTGACGGCGTTCGAGAGGAGATTGTAGAGGATCTGCTTGAACCGGACCGGATCGGCGTTGAGCATCCCGAGCGCTGGGTCCACGTGCAAATCGAGCGCGAGTCCCTTGCCATCGGCCTGAGAACGGAGATCGCGCAGGATGGACTCGAGGACGTCTCGCAACTCCAGCGGCTCAGGATGGAGATGCAACCGGCCGGCCTCCGCCGTGGAAAGGTCTAACAGGTCGTTGAACAGAGCCAAGAGATGCTGTCCGCCCTTGTGGATATTGCCCAGAAAGCGGGTCTGTTTCTCGGTCAGCGGCCCAAAGGTGGGGTCTCGCAGCAGCTCGCAGAAGCCGATGATCGCGTTGAGGGGCGTCCGCAGTTCATGCGACATGTTCGCGAGGAACTCGGATTTCACCCGCAACGCCTCTTCCAGCTCCACGGTCCGCTGCCGGACCCGCTCCTCCATTTCGGCGGCATGCTGCCGGATCGCCGCATAGAGCCGCGCGTTCTCGATGGCGAGGGCGGCCTGCCGGGCGAAGGCGGAGAGAAAGACGACCTCGCCCTCGGTGTAGACCCGAGGCGCGGAGGTATTGAAGACGAGCACACCGAAGAGGCGGCCCTTAAGCTGGACCGGCAGCCCGAGGTAGGAGACGAGGCCGTACGTGGCGGCGTGCTGGGGGTAGCGCAGGCGGGAGTCTCCCCGGCAGTCGGGCACGGCCAGGGGCTGCCCGCTGGCCCCCACCTGTCCCGAGAAGCTCTCGCCCAAGGGGATCACGATGTCCCGTTCCGCCTCCAGCGGGAGCCCGACCCCCACGCGGTAGCGAAGCACCCGGGCGGCCTCGTCCAGGAGAAAGAGGCGGACGAAGGGGGCGTCCGCGATGCCCGCCGCCTCGCGGACGATGGTCTGCAGGACCTCCTCCAGGTCCAGCGACGAGGCCACGGCCTGGGTCGCCTCCAGGAGGGCGGCCAGGCGCGCCTGGAGCGAGCCAGGGCGGGGATCCATCACCTCTCCACCGTGCGAGGCGGGACGGCCGGGCGCCGGGGGTCGTTCGGGGCGGCGCAGGTGATGGGATGGCGGCTTGAGAGACCCGGCGCCCTCACCGGCAACTCCTCGTGGGGCCCGCGGAGCATTCCTCCGCGGTTCCGGCCCCGGATGCGTGAAGGGTCATCTTGACGGCGACTCATACGATGGTGGCTCGAACGCGGGATGGGCAGATGAGAATGGCGCCTGTCTCCCGGTCGAGCCGAGCCGGCAGGCTGGGGCCTCCTCGCCGTTAGGAGCGGCGGAAGCGGCTCCCCTCTCCCACCAACCCCCGGGGAACGAGATGGACCCTGCGGCCCGCATCCTCCACCGCGTGGCCCAGGCGGAACGCCTCGACGCCCAGCCGTCCGAGGGTCTCCAGGGTCCGGTCGGCCTGGGCGGCCGCCACGACCAGGCAGAAGCCGGTCCCCATATTGTAGACGCAGAACATCTCCTCGTCGCTGACCCGGCCGATCCCCTGCAAGAGGGTGAAGATCGGTTGGGGCTCGGGGAGGGCCTCCAGCACGTAGCCCACCGGGGCCCGCACCCGGGCGAGGTTCAGGAAGCCATCGCTGGTGATGTGGATCAGGGCCTTGATGTCGAGACCCGCGCGGAGGAGCTGGAGGACCTCCCGGACATAGATCCGCGTGGGCTCCAGCAGCTCCTCGCCGATCGTCCGGCCGAGCTCTCCGATGTACCTGTCCGGTTGGTATCGGGCCTGCTTGAAGAAGACCTCCCGCGCCAAGGTCAGGCCGTTGCTGTGGATCCCGCTGCTCCGGAGGCCGATGACCGCATCCCCGGCCCGGATCTCCTGGCCGACCAGGATGCGGTTCATGGGCACGAGGCCGACGCAGGCGCCGGCCAGGTCGAAGCCGCGCCCCTCCCGCTGGCCCGCGATCATCTCGCGCACCTGGGCGATCTCGCCGCCCGGGATGGAGATGTTGGCCTGCCGGGCCCCCTCGTACAGCCCCTTCCCGATCTGCGCGAGGAAGTCCGGGTCCGCCTCCTGGACGGCGATGTAATCGAGCATGCAGAGGGGCTCGGCACCGACGCAGAGCACGTCGTTGACGTTCATGGCCACGCAGTCAATGCCGATGGTGTCGTACTTGTCCAGCATCTGCGCGACCAGCAGCTTGCTTCCCACGCCGTCGGTGGACAGGGCGAGGCCGACGCCGTTCCCGAGGTCCAGGACGCTGGCGAAGTAGCCGAAATCCAGGGCGGACCGGTGGGCCCCGAACGCCAGGGTCTTGCCCACCCAGCCGAGCAGCCCGGCCAGGGCCGCCTCTTCCTTTACGCTATTGACACCTGCCCGCGTATAAGTTGGCTCAGCCATGCTTTCGCGGCTCCATGAAACGCCGGGCCAATTTCAAATTGAAAACCGACAACTGACAGCCGGCCAACTCAGGGCCTGACCAGCGATGTCCGGTTGTCCGTTGTCGGTTGTCCGTTTTCCATTGAGATGGTCCGCGGCTACTTGACCTTGGAGCCCGGCGCCACCGGCTTCTCCGGCGCCAGCAGCACGATGCGGCCGTCCGGGTCGGTGGCGGCCAGCAGCATCCCCCGCGACTCGACCCCCATGAGCGTGGAGGGCTTGAGGTTGGCCACGATCACGATCTGCCTGCCGACCAGCTCGGCCGGCGGATAGTCCAGGAGGATCCCCGCCACGATGGTCCGCTCTTCGGACCCGGCGGCGACCTTCAGCTCGACCAGCTTCTTCGACCCGCGGACCGCCCGGGCCTCCACCACGCGGGCGACCCGCAGGTCCAGGCGCCGGAACTCCTCGATGGTGATCTCGTCGGATGACGCGGGGCTGGCCGCACTTGCGGGAGCGGAGGCCGCACTCGGCCCCGGGTCCTCCAGCGAGAACTCCACCCGCGGGAACAGCGCCTCGCCCCGGACCATGGCCCGCGGGCCGGCGGCCCCCCAGCGTCCGGCCTCGCGGAGGCGCGCCTCGGCCACGGGCCCGGTCACGCCGAGCTGCGCCCACAGCTTCTCGGCCGTGGCCGGCACGAAGGGCGAGAGGAACAGGCCCGCCAGCCGCAAGGCCTCGCAGGTGTGTCCGAGGACGCGGGCCAGGGCCTCCCGGTCCCGCTTGGCCAGCTCCCACGGCTTCTGCTCGTCCAGGTACTTGTTGCCCGCGTTCAGCAACTCCCAGATCGCCTCCAGGGCCCGGTGGAAGGCGAAGGCTTCCATGGCCTCCGCCACCCGGCCGGCCAGCCCCTGCGCCACCCCGCGGAGCGTCCGATCCCCCTCGGTCGCGGGATCGCCCGGAGCCGGGATGCGGCCGTCGCAATACCGGCCCACCATGGTGAGCGTCCGCTGGAGCAGGTTCCCCAAGTCGTTGGCCAGGTCGGCATTCAGGCGCTGCACCAGCGCCACCTCGCCGAAGTTGGCGTCCAGGCCGAAAACCATCTCGCGCAGGAGGAAGTAGCGCAGGGCATCCAGGCCGTATTTGTCCGCCAGGTCCAGCGGGGAGAGCGTCCGGCCCCGGCTCTTGGACATCTTGGCCTCATCCACCAGCCAGTAGCCGTGCACGTTCAGGTGCTGGTACGTCGGGATGCCGGCCGCCCGGAGCATGGTGGGCCAGTAGACGCCGTGGGGCTTCAGGATATCCTTGCCGATCAGGTGTTGGGCCACCGGCCAGAAGGTTCCGAACAGCTCCCCGTCCGGATAGTCCAGGGCGCTCACGTAGTTGATCAGCGCATCGAACCAGACGTAGGTCACGTACCGGTCGTCGAAGGGGAGCGGGATGCCCCACGTGAGGCGGGTGCGGGGCCGGGAGATGCACAGGTCCTCCAGGGGCTCGCGCAGGAAGCCCAGCACCTCGTTCCGGTACCGTTCCGGCCGGATGAAGTCGGGGTGCTCCTGGAGGTGGCGGATCAGCCAGTCCTGGTACTTGCTCATCCGGAAGAAGTAGTTCTGCTCCTTGACGAATTCGAGCCGTGTCTGGTGGTCGGGGCAGCGGCCGTCCACCATCTCCTTCTCGGTGTAGAACCGTTCGCACCCGACACAGTAGTGCCCCCCGTACTCGCCGAAGTAGATGTCCCCGGCAGCGTGGATCGTCTGGAGGATAGCCTGGACGACCCGCGTGTGGCGTACCTCGGTGGTGCGGATGAACTGATCGAACCGGAGGCCCAGGCGCTGCCAGGTCTCCCGGAAGGCGGCGCTGATGCGGTCGGCGTAGGCCTGGGGGGTCTCCATGGCCCGGGCGGCCGCCTGGGCGATCTTGTCTCCATGCTCGTCGGTGCCGGTGAGGAAATAGACCCGGCGACCGGCCAGGCGATGGTAGCGGGCCACGGTGTCCGCGACGATGGTCGTATAGGCATGGCCCGAGTGGGGCGGGGCGTTCACGTAATAGATGGGCGTGGTGATATAGACGGGATCAGCCGACATGGTGGTGTCGCTCCCAGGAATGGGGTCGGGTACCGCGCCGGGGGCCGGGTGGGTCAGGAATCCTCCAGGGCGGCGATATCGTCGGGGACATCCTCGGCCGGTGGCGACCCCTCCGGCCGTCGGTTCTCTGCGCTGGCAGCCGCGCCGAGGCGTCCCCCCGGGGCGCAACCGGCCGCGGGCGTCCCGGCCGGGCCCTCGCCGGCGTGCGGGCCTCGCGAAGAAGGGGTGGGCCGGGGTCGCACCGTCACCTCCCCGGCCGACAGGATGACCTGTCCGCCCGTCTCGAGGCCGATCAGGACGGTCTGCTCCAGGATGTTCTGGGCCCGGACCAGGCCGGGGCCCCGGCACGTGGAGACACAGCAGCCGGGCTTGGGCAGGGTCCGCTTCAGCTCGGCGTAGAGGGGGTGCTCGAAGGCCAGGCAACACTTGAGCCGCCCGCATATCCCGGAGAGCTTGCCGGGATTCAAGGCCAGGTTCTGATCCTTGGCCATCCGGATGCTCACCGGGGCGAACGCCTGGAGAAAGGCGCCGCAGCAGAGCGCCCGGCCGCACGGCCCCGCGCTGCCCA
Source organism: Candidatus Methylomirabilota bacterium (assembly GCA_016208645.1). GTDB lineage: Bacteria > Methylomirabilota > Methylomirabilia > Methylomirabilales > 2-02-FULL-66-22 > 2-02-FULL-66-22. Next base: position 9,456 of record JACQXP010000060.1, read on the forward strand.
GGACCCTGGCCTCGTCCCGCACGCCGATCTGCCGCAACTCGACCCGCGTCCGCAGGTGCTGGGAGAGGTCTTTTACCAGCTCGCGGAAGTCCACCCGGCCGTCGGCCGTGAAGTAGAACATGGCCTTGCTGGAATCCAGCCCGATGCGCACCTCGGTCAGTTTCATGGGGAGGCCGCGGGCCCGGATCCGCTCTCGGCAAAACGCGCGGACCTCCCGCTCGCGCTGGGCCAGGCCCGCGCGGCGCGCCAGGTCGGTGGGCGTCGCCTTGCGCAGGATCCGGGAGACGGGGGCCTTCAGCGCCTCCTGGGGGAACTCTTCCAGGATGGCCACCACGTCCCCCATGCCCACCCCCCAGTCGGTTTCCACGACCACGACGTCGCCGGCCCGGAGGGCGTATTCGGGCGCGGGGGAGTACTGATGCCGCGCCGGGCCATTGAATTCAACCCGAACCATGCGGGCCATGGCTGCCCTCCCTGCCTGTCCGCGGGACGCAGGCAGGCTGCCCCCTCCCGACCGCATCGCGCATCCTGAGGAGCATGCGCTCCGCAGTGAAGCGAGGGTTGGCGCGGCGCGCCAGGGCGCGTTGCGCCTCCACCTGGGCCTCGAAGACGTTCAGGATCGCCCCCACCGGATACCGCGCGGCCAGCCGGGCGACGTCCGCCTCGCGATCCCCGTGCACGAGCGGGACGGCCCCCCCGGCGATCTTGGCCACGATCATGTCCCGAGTGTAGCCGGCCAGGATCTCCAGCGCGGCCTCGAATGCCGGCCGATCCGATCCCAGATCATCGGCGCGTTCCAGGACGGCGGGCAGCGAGCCCAGGGCGTCCCACACCTCTTGTACGATCCGGTCGCGTCTGGCATGCGCCTCCGCCACATCCAGGGCCAGGGCGCGCGCCGCGCTGCCGCCCGCCAGGGCCGCGGCCTCGGGCGGCCGGCCATGGCGAGCCAGGAGGTCCCGGAGGTGGCCTTCGCCCAACAGGTCGAATCGCAGCTCCTGGCAGCGGGACAGGATGGTCGGCAGAAGCGCGCTGGGCGTCGCCGTCACCAGGATGAAGAGCGACACGCCGGCCGGCTCCTCCAGCGTCTTCAGGAAGGCGTTGGCCGCCGGCTCCTGCATCTGGTCGGCGGGATCCAGGATCCACACCTTGGCCCGGCCCTCGTAGGCCCGCAGGCTGGCCCGCGCCGCCACCTCCCGGATCTGGTCGATGGTGATGACCGTCTTCTCCTCGGGCCGCACCTCGATCACGTCGGGATGATTGCCCGCGGCGATCTTTCGGCACGCCGCGCACCGCCCGCACGCGTCCGCCGTCGCCTCGGAGGCAGCGCCGCCGGCCGCGAGGCAGTTGATCGCCTGGGCCAACGCCAGCGCCGCCGTCCGCTTCCCGACCCCCGCGGGGCCGGCGAAGCAGTAGGCCTGCGACAGCCGGCCGGTCTGCCAGGCGGACCGCAGGAAGGCCACCGCGCGATCCTGTCCTAGAATCTCGGCGAAGGGCATCCTCTCACCCGGAGGCCGGCACGCGAGAGCCCGGGGGGGGGCCGGATCGCCGGAGCAGTTCGTCCACGCGGCGGCGAACGTCGCCCTCGATCTCCGCCATGCCCCGGGCGGCGTCCAGCACGGCGACCCGCCCGGGTTCGGCCGCGGCGATGGCGCGGTACCCGGCACGAACCCGTTGGTGAAAGGCGAGCACCTCCTCCTCGATCCGGTCGTGTCGCCCCTGGCGCTGGGTCGCCCGCTGGGTGGCGCGCGCCAGTCCCGCCTCCGGGTCCAGGTCCAGCAGGACCGTGAGGTCCGGGCGCAAGCCATCCGTCGCCAGGACGTTCATCCGGGCGATCAGGTCCAGGTCCAACCCGCGCCCGTAGCCCTGGTAGGCCACCGTCGAATCGGTGAACCGATCGCAAAGCACGATGCGCCCCGCGTCCAGCGCCGGCCGGATCACCTCGTGCACGAGCTGGGCCCGGCTGGCCTCGTACAGGCACAACTCCGACGCGGCCGCCATCCGGGTGTTCTCCGGGTCCAGGAGGAGCCCGCGGATCTGCTTTCCGATGGGCGTGCCGCCCGGATCCCGGGTCTCGACGGCATCCCAGCCCGCAGCCCGCAGGTGGGTGAGCAGCGCCTTGAGCTGGGTGGTCTTCCCCGTTCCCTCTCCCCCCTCGAAGGTGACGAAGAGGCGCGACATGGTCCCTCACAATTTAAAACTGACAACTGACAACCGACAGGCGGGCAATGACCGGTTGTCAGTTGTCCGTTGTCGGTTTTTCATTCTAGCGAGGCTAATGCCCGCCGCCCGCCGACGTCTGCGGTGCCTTGCGCCGGTCCTGGATCTGCTTGGCGGCGCGGGAGACCGCCCCCGGGATGTTCCGGTTCTTGACCAGATCGGTCAGCTCTCGGTCCGAGAGGCCGTTGATGCCCAGGCTCAGGGACACGCCGACCGGCGTCCGGGGATTGTGCAGCAACGACAGCAGGATCTGGTGATTCTGCCGGTACTTCCGGTTGGAGGCGATGAACCGCAGGATCTTGTCCGAGACGTCCCGCATCTGGGCAATGGCCAGGATCTCGCCGTCCGTGATGCGCGGGGACCCCGCCACCTCCAGGGCGATCATATCGTTGCTGTCCTTGATCAGGATCATCCGGACGTCCTTGTTCCCCTTCTTGGCCAGGGCCAGCTTCTGCCCCACGGGGAGTTCCTTGATCTGGAGCAGCAGGCTCTTCTTCGACCCCTCAGCGTCCCGCTTCTTGGCGACCTCGATCTGTCGCTGGAGGGTGGAATGCTTCACCTCCGGGAGGGCCGGATTGCGGAGCAGCGCCTCCAGCGCCTCCACCCATCGCCCGAGGCGGTCCAGCGAGCCCAGCAGGACCTCCAGGATGGCGCCTGTGGCGCCCTCGGCCAGCCGGGCTATGGCGGCGCCTGAGGCCTGCGGGTGGCGGAGGAGCGCCACGACCACGTCGGCCGAGAGGGCGGGATGCTCCAGGATCTGCTCCAGCACCTCGGGGGGCGTCCGCTGGTTCTGCGCGATGGGGAGCAGGTCGGCCGCCGACAGGCCCGCCGGTTCCACTGGCGCCGCCGCGTCCTGGGTCATGTCCTCTCTCCCGTCCGCGGCGTCAGCGCCGCGCGAAGCGCCTGGAGGAGCGCCGCCTCTTCCGAGGTCGCCACCGTGCGGAGATCCAGGAGGAGCCGGTCCTCCTTGATGCGAACCAGGACGGGGGGAGAGCCCCCCCGCAGCCGCGCCTCGACATCCGTGGCCTGCTCCCGGCCCGGCCGGAGGGCCAGGACGCGAGTGGGGAGGGCCTGCAGGGGCAGGGCGCCCCCGCCGACCTCGGAGGTCTCGTCCTCGAGCGAGATGGCCACATCCGGGACCGCGGACCGGAGGGCGCCGGCCAGCGCCAGCGCCCGCGCCCCGATGGCGTCCGCGGTCAGGCGGAGCATCCGGAGAATGGGGATCTCCAGGAGCGCCCGCTCGGGTTCGCGGTACAGGCGCAGCGTCGCCTCCAGGGCGGCCAGGCTGAGCTTGTCGATCCGGACGGTCCGCGCCAAGGGGTTGCGCCGGGCGCGCTCCAGCAGGTCCCGCCGGCCTACTAGCACGCCCGCCTGCGGCCCCCCCAGCAGCTTGTCCCCGCTGAAAGTCACCAGGTCCACGCCGGCGCGGATGGCATCGGATGCCAGGGGTTCGCGCCTGAGGCCGAGGAGCGAGAGGTCCAGGAGGGCGCCGCTCCCCAGATCCTCCATCACCAGGAGGCCGCGCCGCTTCGCCAGGGCGACCAGATCCGCGGTTTCGACGTCGGCGGTGAAGCCCAGGATCTGGAAGTTGCTCCGGTGCACCCGGAGCAGCAGGGCGCTCTCCGGCCCGATGGCCTCCTCGTAATCTCGGAGGTGCGTCCGGTTGGTCGTCCCCACCTCCCGGAGGCGACCCCCCGCACGGACCATGACGTCCGGAATGCGGAAGGAATCGCCGATCTCGACCAGTTGTCCACGGGAGACCAGGATCTCCTTCCCGCTGGCAATCGTGTTGATGGCCAGCAGGACGGCCGCGGCATTGTTGTTGACGACCAGGGCGGCCTCGGCCCCGGTGAGGGCGCACAGGAGGGCCTCGACGTGCGCCTGGCGGGAGCCGCGCCGGCCGGCGGCCAGATCGAATTCCAGGTTGACATACCCCCGGGCGGCGGCCTCGATGGCCCGGACGGCGGCGGGGGCCAGCGGCGCCCGTCCGAGATTGGTGTGAAGGACGACGCCGGTGGCGTTGATGACGGGAACCAGGGAGGGTCCGGCCTTCTCTCCCGCCACCTCGGCCACGGCGGCGGAGAGGGCGGCCGGACTCAGGAGCCGCTCGGCGGCCTCCGGCGGCACCTCGCCGCGGAGGATCTGCCCGCGCCGCCCCGCCAGGACCTCGCGCACGGCCTCTAGGACGGCCCAGCGCGGATGCACGGCCAACAGGTCCTGGATCCGGGGGGTGGCCAACAGCTCATCCACCGCCGGGATCTTCCGCAGGATCGTTCCCATCTCGGGCTGGGTCGCCTCGCTCATTACTGCCTCGGCAGTTGGGGGTCAGGGTTCAGTCCGCCACCCACGGCAGTGCCGTGGGTACCCGGCGGACCGCCACCCGACTCCAGCGGTCGAATCTGACCGCTGATCACGCACCGCCGAATGGCTACACTTGTAGCACACGACCCGCAGGGCCTTCAACGTCTTTCGCCCGCCCGCGGGTCGCCGGGGCGGGACAGAAAACAAAGCGGGCCAGGCCCCCCGCGCGGATCGGCGGAGCACGCCTGGCCCGGGCGTCGAACCGGTGAAATCACCAATTACCAACGATCAATCGTGAACTATCCGGGCTAGACGGAGCGCACCCCAGCCCCGCGCCGCGCCTGGAAACAGGTGCGGCAGTAGACGGGGCGATCCAGCGTCGGCTTGAACGGGACCGTGGTCTTCTGGCCACAGGACGAGCAGGTCACCTCGTGCAGTTCCCGGGTGCCGCCTGCGCCCGACCCGGTGCCCAGTCCCCCGGATCCCGACCGCTCACCGCCCCGCCTCGAGGCCTTGCAGCCCTTGCAGCGCTTAGGCTCGTTCTGGAAGCCCTTCTGCGCGAAGAATTCCTGTTCCCCGGCGGTGAACACAAAGGTCTGCCCGCAATCGATACAGGTCAAGCTCTTGTCTTGGAACGACATACGGATTCCTCCCTCGGCAGACGATCCCTGACTTCACCTCGCGACCCGCGCCCTGAGTGTTTGGCTGGCTACCCTCCTGTGATGTGGGGACCGGGAAGTCGTCACATCCCGTGGAGCGGAAAGACCAACTTCTGGAGGCGATGGACCTGCTCTCGAACGAAGCGCCAGGCCTGCTCCCGGGTGGATGCCTCGGCGAGGTAGGGATCGTCCCGGATCCGCGACGGGCGGAACCCCAGCCGCTCGAAGGTCGCGCGGAACGACTCCGGCAATTCGTCCGGAACTTCGCGCTGATTCATGATGGCCCAGGCCAGCGTCCAGCTGCGGGGGACGTTTTCCAGGTTGTACCCCCCACCCCCCAGGGCGATCCACCTCCCGCAGAGGGACCGCAGGCGCCGCACCGCCTCGGCAAATCCGTTCGTGGTCAGGGCCAGGTTGGTCAGGGGGTCGGTCCGGTGGGTATCCGCCCCGAGCTGGGTCACCACCACGTCCGGATTGAACGCGGTGAGGAGGGGCGGCACCACCTGGTCCAGGGCCCACAGGAAGATCTCGTCGTCGCTGCCCGCCAGGAGGGGCACGTTCACCGCGTAGCCGATCCCGCGGCCCCGGCCGATCTCCTCCACGAAGCCGGTGCCGGGGAACAGGCTCTCGCCGCTCTCGTGAATCGACAGGGTGAGGACCTGGTCCGTGTCGTAGAACCCGAACTGCACTCCGTCCCCGTGGTGCGCGTCAATGTCCACGTAGGCCACGCGCCGTCCCCGGCGAACCAGGTGCTTGATGATGACGGCGGCATCGTTGAAGTAGCAGAAGCCGGCCGCCCGCGCCGCCGCCGCGTGGTGCAATCCGCCGGCGATGTTGAAGGCGCAGGCCACCTGGCCGGAATCCACCAGCTCCATGGCCCGGAGCGACGCCCCGGTGGAGAGCAGCGACCAGGCGTACACGCCGGGGAAGATCGGATTGTCGCTGGTCCCCAGGCCGTAGTCCCACAGGCTGGGGGGCGCCTGGCCGCGGTCCGCGGCGCGGAACACCTCGACGTAATCCGGCCGGTGGAAGGCGATAATCTCCTCTTCCGTGGCGTCCCGGGCCTCGACGAGGCGGGTGCCGGGGAGACGGAGGAGGCCGTAGGCTTGGCACAGCTCATGGGTGAGGGCCAGGCGCGTGTTGCGGAGGGGATGGTCCGGCCCATAATCGAACTGCTGGTACCGTTCGGAATAGATGAAGGCCGTTTCGGGGGCTGTCGTCATCCCGCGTCAGCCCTGAGCCTGCCGGAGGGTCACCGCTGAACACGCCCGACCAGATGCGGGGGATCGTGGTCCCGGGGGCCGCCTGGCGTCGAACCCGCCAGGTCCGGAAGACCATGGCCCCCTCACGCCCCCACGGTCGGCGGCGCCTCGCCCGGCCGCCGGTACATGCCGCTGCGGCCGCCGGCCTTGTACACCAGGCGGACATCGCCGATCATCATGCCCTTGTCCACCGCCTTGCACATATCGTAAATCGTGAGGGCGGCCACCGAGACCGCCGTCAGGGCCTCCATCTCGGCCCCGGTCCGGCCAGTGGTCTTCACCCGCGATTCGATTTCGATGCCAGAGGGGCGGCGGATGGCCCGGAAGGCGACCTCGGCCGCCGTGATCAGGAGGGGGTGACACAGGGGGACCAGTTCGTGGACTCGCTTGGCTGCCAGGATCCCGGCCAGGCGGGCCGTGGCGTACACGTCGCCCTTGGGGAGCGCCTGATTCTGGATCAGACGCAAGGTGTCGGGCCGGAGCGTGACGAACCCGCGGGCGACGGCTTCGCGGTCCGTCTCACCCTTGGCCCCGACATCCACCATGCGGGCCTGGCCGCGGGCGTCAAGATGAGACAACCTGGTGTTGCTCATTCCGGTGCTGCCGCATGATGGCGTACATCTCGTCCTTGAGCTTCAATTTCAGCTTCTGGAGTTCCTTGCGCTTCCGTTCCTGCTCGCTGGTCAGGTAGTAGATGCGGTCGTACTCGCCGATCTTGATATCGAACTCCCGATGTTTCTCGGCCAGGCGGCGGAACTCGGGGTTCACCTCCTTCAGCCGAGCGAACAGTTGCGCTTCCGTATCGCTCATCTTTGGCCTCCTTCCGGACGGATTGGTCCGCTCCGCGCCCACGGGACGCAGGGCGACAACTGGATAGGCTTGGATAGGCTAAGGGAATCGAATCGGACAGGGGCGAAACCAAGGCCGAATCGGCCCCGGATGAGAGGAAGGGCGATTGCCATATCCTTTGGGCTGGGTGATCAAAGCAGACCATATTCGATCTGCTGGCCCTCGTCAAGGGCAAAATCCCCGCGTCCGGAGAAGAGGACAAAGCCCGTCCGGAAGGCCGGGGAACCCCACCGCGGCTCCGACGGGCTCCCAAGGCCCGCGCATCGCGGGGGGCCCCCTCACGCCTTGACAATGCCGGTCCACGCCGATTACTGTTCAATCACTGGGAACCGGCAGCCGGGGCGATCGGCGATGCGCAACGAGTTCGGCGAGATCGTGTTCTGGCTCAAGACCAGCGGGCTCCGGCTCGTGGTGATCGGGGGCGGGAGCATCCTGCTGGTCCGCCTCCTTCGCGTGGTGGCGGACCGGATCCTGCGCCTCATGGCCGACGGCGGAGAGCCCGCGGTCACGGAACGGGAAAAGCGGGCCCGCACGCTGGCCAGCCTCCTCCGGACCGTGGGGACGACCCTGGTCCTCATCGTCGCGGTCATGATGGCGCTGCGCGAGATCGGGCTGGACATCACGCCCCTCATCGCCGGCGCGGGCGTGGCGGGCCTGGCCATCGGCTTCGGCGCCCAGAGTCTGATCCGGGACGTCATCGCGGGCTTCTTCATCCTGCTGGAGGATCAGTTCCACGTGGGCGACGTGATCCAGGCGGGCGGCGCGAGCGGGCAGGTGGAGCGGATGACGCTGCGGATGACCATCGTGCGGGATCTCCAGGGGGCGGTCCACTTCATCCCCAACGGGGAGATCAAGGTGGCGAGCAACCTCACCAAGGAGTGGTCCCGGGCGGTCCTGGAGATCGGCGTCGGCTACGAGGAGGACGTGGACCGCGCCATGGCGGTGCTGACCGAGGTCGGTCACTCCCTGGCCGATGACGAGGCCTTCGGCAAGCTGGTGCTGGAACCGCCCCAGGTCCTGGGGGTCGAGGCCCTGGCGGACTCCCAGGTCACCATCCGTATGCTGGCCAAGACGCGTCCCCTGAAGCAGTGGGAGGTCGCCCGCGAGCTTCGCCGTCGGATCAAGGCGCGTTTCGATCGCGAGGGCATCCAGCTCCCCTATCCCCACCGCGTGATCATCACCCGTTCCTCCCGGAGCGCCGGCAACTGAAAATTTCAAACTGACAACCGACAACCGGCCACACAGGCAATTTCAAAGGGACAACCGACAACGGAAAACCGGCCAATCCGCCCGTGGCGGATTTTACATTGTCAGTTGTCGGTTTTCAATTTTGCATTGGTCGGGGATTTTGACGGGGCCCCCACGCTGTGCTAAAGTCGCCGCCTGCGGCGGTGGGTTGCGGCTCGCGCCGGCGAGACGGTCGGGGCCGGCTGCCCGGGCTGACGCGATGGCGCGATGGAAGGATGCGACACTTCATACTGGCCGCGGTCTGCCTGGGCCTGCTGGGATCATGCGGGGGGCTGGAGCCCCGC
>JACQXP010000061.1 GCA_016208645.1 Candidatus Methylomirabilota bacterium
CGGGGGGAGAGATCTTCGATCGGACGGGGAGCTATGCGCTGGCCTTCTGGGTCGCGCTCGGGATGAGCCTGCTCTCGCCGGTCCTCCTGTGGATCGTGGCCCCGCGCCGTGCGAGTCCGCCACCTACGCGCCACTGAGGGTGGCGCGGGCAATTTGGCAAACTGGGGTATCGGGTTGAGTCAAGTGGCCCCAAGATGTAGTATCTCGGGTCATGGACGAGGATTACCCGAGATCGCTCCAGGAGCTCGAGAGGCGATTCGCGACCGAGGCCGCGTGCCTCGCGTACCTGGCCGCCCTGCGGTGGCCGACCGGCTTTGTGTGCCCGGCCTGCGGGGGCACCCGGGCGTGGCGCACCACCCGCGGGCGGTGGCATTGTCGGGAATGCGGAACGCAGACCTCGGTGACCGCCGGGACGCTGTTCCACCGCACCCGCCTGCCCCTGACCGTGTGGTTCCGGGCGATCTGGCACGTCACGAGCCAGAAGTACGGGGCCAATGCCTTGGGCCTGCAGCGGGTGCTCGGCCTGAGCTACGAGACCGCGTGGCAGTGGCTGCACAAACTCCGGCGGGCGATGGTCCGGCCGGGGCGGGACCACCTGGCGGGCTGCGTGCAGGTGGATGAAACCTACGTGGGCGGCCGGAAGAAGCCGGGCAAGCGCGGGCGAGGCGCCGCGAGCAAGACCCTGGTGGCCATCGCGGCAGAGGACAAGTCCCCCAAGGGGATTGGGCGGATCCGGCTCCAGGTGCTGCCGAATGCCTCGGCGGCGAGCCTGGAACGTTTCGCCGGGGCGACGATCGCGCCCGGCAGTGTGGTCGCCACCGACGACTGGGCGGGCTACGGCCCGTTGGCGTCCCGCGGGTACACGCACCGGGTGCTGCCCCCCAAAGACCTCGTGTTGCCGCATCTCGTGGCCTCGCTCTTGAAACGGTGGTTGCTGGGGACCTACCAGGGCGCGGTCAAGCCCACGCACCTGGCGTACTACCTGGATGAGTTCACGTTCCGCTTCAATCGGCGGACGTCGCGCAGTCGCGGGAAGCTGTTCTACCGGCTCGTGCAATACGCCCTGCTCGTGGATCCTGTGCCCGGGAAGGCCCTCACAGCGGCGCTCCCTGTGGCGGCCAACGAAGACTTCGACGACCTGGATGCCTGAGGCAACCACAAGATGTAGGAGCCACTGGAGTTAACCCGATACCCCAGGTAGCGTAATGTGCTTTAGACCAACGTTCGGCGGCTAGAGGGCTTCAAAACGGAAATCACCGCCTACACC
>JACQXP010000062.1 GCA_016208645.1 Candidatus Methylomirabilota bacterium
CGGATCGTCTCCGCCGAAAACTCCAGGCCACATACCATCACGCAGGCAATGTACTCTCCCGGCACCCCCCGTGTTCAGCAAAAAAATGTGGGACATGATCAGCGCACAGGGGAGAGGGGATCGACAGATTGCGTGGGGATAATACGTCACCGTAATTCTGAAACGGAGTACCAAGCGTTCGGCCGTTTCCCCCGAACGTTCTTGGCCTCACCGAGCCGCGAAGAACCGGCGGAGATCCTCCGGCTCACTGGTCACCCGGCAGGAGGGAAGACTTTCCAGGAAGACGCTCCCGTAGCGGCGGGTGAGCAGGCGGTTGTCCAGGATGCACAAGGCCCCGCGGTCCTGTTCGCTCCGGATCAGCCGGCCCAGGCCCTGCCGCAGCGTGATGATCGCCGCCGGGACCTGATAGTCCCAGAACGGGTCGCCGCCTTCCTGCTGGATGTATTCCAGGCGGGCTTCCAGGACCGGATCGCCCGGGAACCCGAAGGGAAGCTTGTGGACGATGACGCAGCTCAACGCCTCGCCGACGACATCCACGCCCTGCCAGAAGCTCCGCGTCGCGAGCAGGACCGATGCCACCTCGTTCCGGAACCGGGCCAGCAGTTCCATCCGGGGCGCCTGGCCCTGGACCATGAGGGGAAAGGCAATCCGGCCTTCGAGCAGGCGGTGAGTCGCCTCCATGGCCTCCAGGCTGGTGAAGAGAACCAGGGCCCGGCCCTCCGTGACCTCCAGGATGCCCCGGATCTCCTCGGCCGCGGCCTCGACGAAGCCCGGGCTGCGGGGATCGGACAGGTGGCGCGGAATGTACAGGATGGCCTGGTCCGCATAGTCGAAGGGCGAGGCGGCGTGAAATTCCCGCGCCTCCAGGATGCCGAGGCGGCTCCGCAGGAAGTCGAAGCGGCCGGCCGTCGAGAGCGTCGCCGAGGTGAGGATGACCGCGTCCGCCGACTCCAGGATCGTCCGGCGGAAGTCCGCCGACACGTCCAGGGGCGAGCTGCGCAGGAAGATGCCGCGGCCCCGCCGCTCGGACCAGCGGACCGTGGGCGGCCCACCGGGATCCCCGGGCGATTCCCCCGCGAAATCGAGGAAGCCCTGCAGGATCCCCGCCTGCTCTCGCGCCCGCCGCGCGCAGTGGAGGAGACCCTCCGGCTTTCCCGGCGCCGCCTGGACCAGGTCGTGCAGCAGGTGGAGCGCCTGGGTGAGCTCCCGCCCGGCCTCCCGGCCGGTCCCCTCCAGGGCCTCCGGACGCAGGCGCTGCGTGCCCTCGGCAAGGTCCAGCGTCTGGAAGAAGCGCAGGGAGGCCTCCGCCAGATGACCGAGATGGGTCGGGATGCTCCGATCCTCGGCGCCGGCGGCACCGGCACTCGTCCACTCGCGGTGCGCATCGCGGACCAGCCGCTCGACGCGGAGGTTGCTGATCTCGACCCCGAAGAAGTCGGTGGCGACCTCTTCCAGGAGGTGCGCCTCGTCCAGGACGAGCACGTCATGGGACGGGATCACCTGGAACTGGCTGCCGTCCCGCAGGACCGCGTCCGCCAGGAGAAGGTGGTGGTTCACGATGACCAGATCGGCCGCGGCCGCCTCTTGCCGCATCCGGGTGAGGAAGCAGCCGTCGTAGTCCTCGCATGAGGTGCCGACGCAGGTCTCGGACCAGGCGGCGATATCGTCCCAGAGCGGGTCCGGCTCGGGGAGGAAGGCGATCTCCGCCCGGTCGCCCCGCGCCGAGGTGGCGGACCAGGCCTGGATCTTCAGGAGGGCCTGGCGCTGGGACCGGGTGTGCGGTTCCTCCAGCGACCGGCGGAGATTCCTGCGGCAGAGATAGTTCGAACGGCCCTTCATGAGGCTGGCGACGAATTTCTGCGGAAGCGTCGAGGCGAGGAGCGGAATGTCCTTGCAGAACAACTGGTCCTGCAGGGTCTTGGTCCCGGTAGCGATGACGGTCTTCCGGCCGCTCAGGATGACCGGGGTGAGATAGGCCAGGGTCTTGCCGGTCCCGGTCCCGGCCTCGGCCAGGAGCGTGTCGCCGGCCGCGATCGCCCGCTCCACCGCCCGGGCCATCTGAAGTTGGGCGGGGCGGTACTCGAAGTCGGCCAGCGCCGAACGGAGCAGGCCCCGGGGATCAAAGACGGCCGCCAGCACTTCTGTAACATCCTGCTGGCCTCGGCGGACGTTTTTCTTCGAGGGGTTCGAACGTTCGACGGTTCGGCAGTTCGGCGGTTCACGACTCATGGAGACACCTGACTAGCGCCCCTGGGCCTTGGCCGCCGCCCACAGGGCGTCCATCTCCTCCAGGGTCGCCTCGCGTAGCGAGCGGCCGCGCCGGGCCAACTCTTCCTCGATGTAGCGGAACCGCCCGATGAAGCGGGCGATGGTCTTGCGGAGCGCCTCCTCCGGATTGACCGCCAGGAACCGGCTGAGGTTCACCAGGGCGAAGAGCAGATCGCCCAGCTCCGCCTCCATCTTCTCCGCCGCCCGGCCCTGCATGGCGTCCCGAAGCTCGACCAGCTCTTCCTCGACTTTCCGGAAGACCTCCTGCGCCTCCTTCCAGTCGAAGCCGACGCGCGACGCCTTCTCCTGCAGACGGTGGGCACGCAGCAGGGCCGGCAATTCCCGCGGCACCCCATCCAGCAGCGAGGCCTGACCTTTCGCCTTCCGGCGTTCGCTCTGCTTGATCTGTTCCCAGTTGAACAGGACCTCCTGGGCGGTCTCGGCCTTCTCGTCGCCGAAGACGTGGGGATGGCGTCGCACGAGCTTGTCATTGATGGCCGTCAGGACATCCGCGATGGTGAAGTCCCCGGTCTCCTCCGCCATCTGGGCGTGGAAGACCACCTGGAGCATGAGGTCGCCCAGTTCCTCCCTGAGCTTCGCCGGATCCTGCTCGTCAATGGCTTCCAGCACCTCGTAGGTTTCCTCGACGAGGTACGGCTTGATGCTTTCCGACGTCTGCTCCCGGTCCCAGGGGCAGCCCTCGGCGAACAACCTCCCGGGTGTGTCCGACACAGTGATCGTTCTCCTCGATTGATATGCGGCATTCGATCCCCACGGAACGGATAGCGCTACGATACGGGGAAAGGCCATGCCGGGCAAGCGGAATGTTCCCCGGCCGCCTCCTCCGCCCCCCCTTTCTCGGCTCTCGGCTCTCCGTTATCGGCCCCCAGCATCCCGGGGGTCGAACAGATACAGACGTGTATCCATCTCCTCGCCACCCTCGCCGAGGCCGTCGCGTGCGGGCAGCCCCACCGGTTTGAGGGGCTGGTCAAGGACGCTTACGAGGCCGGCGCCGATCAGGACGACCTGCTCGCCGCGGTGGAGATCGGCCGGGTGCTCGGCGAGGTCTCCGGACCCGTGCTGACGGAAGCCCGCGCAACCGTTCAGGCATGGGGGTGGGTGGCGATCCATCGTTGTACATACCGAGCAGACGTGGAGGCGAAGACCAGATGGGGGGAGCGGCGGACTCTGTCTATTCCGCGGTGATCGCTTTCATCCTGCGAGTTTGGCCTTGCCAGGTGGGGAGGCGTCTGTTATAGCTACCGCCCGATGGGCACGCTGCTGGTCGCTCTGCTTGCCGCCGGTCTCCTGGTGCTGGCCCCGGCCGCCTTCGCCGAGGCGGCGATCTACGTCTACGTGGACGAGGCCGGCACGGCGCACTTCACCGACGCCCCCACCAGGCCGGAGTTCCGCCCCCTCCCCGCCTTTGGGCTTCCGCGCGGCGTGAACCTCGTGCGCGGCCAGTACGCCGATCTCATCAACCGGATCTCCACAGAGGAGGGGGTGGACCCGGAGCTGGTCCGGGCGGTCATCCGGGCGGAGTCCAACTTCGACCCGAACGCCGTCTCGCGCAAGGGGGCCCAGGGCCTGATGCAGCTCATGCCCGGCACCGCGGGACGCTACGCCGTCGGCAACACCTTTGATCCCGAGTCGAACATCCGGGGCGGTGTCCGGTACCTGCGCTTCCTGCACGACATGTTTTCCAGCCGGTTGCCCCTGACACTCGCCGCCTACAATGCCGGAGAGAACGTCGTGCTCCGGTACAACGGCGTCCCGCCCTACCCGGAGACGCGGCAGTACGTGAACCGCGTCCTGGGGTTGTACGGGCGCCGCGAACCGGGCGCGATCCGGACCGGCGCGGGGCCATCTCCCCGGCGCGTCCGGACCCAGGTCGCCCGGGTCGTCCCGTCCACCCCGAGCGTGTTCCGGAGGGTGGATGCAGACGGGACCCCCCTCTACACGAACCTGCCACCGCTGGTCCAATCGCCTCCGGGGCCCACGCGCTAAGTGCTTGATTGCATAAGTTCGTGTAGGTTGGGCGCGACCCAACCCTACACGAAACGCCCTTGGCAAAGGGCGATCCGTATCAGGGGAAACCTGAAACGGAATTATGAAATCAAGCACTAAGGCCCCCTGGGGCCGGCGGGGGCGTCCCTGCCGCTGTTTTTCCCTCCACTCCTTCCCGGCGTTTGGCGGCGTTTTCCTTGACAGGCCCAGGGCGCGGGACTAGACTCGTTCGATTGTTTGTGGGTTCCGAGAACCTCGCACGTTAGGCGGAGGGGGAGCGTTGTGAAGC
>JACQXP010000063.1 GCA_016208645.1 Candidatus Methylomirabilota bacterium
CGTGTAGATGTTTTTGTCGTTGCCGTACACGATCGCCTGGGTCGTGGCCGTCTTGGTGTCGGCGGCGGCGCGCGAGAACTTCGACTTCCGCTGGGCGCTCAGCAGGTTCGGGATGGCGATAGCCGCCAGGATCCCGATGATCGCCACGACGATCAGGAGTTCGATCAGGGTGAAGCCCTTGGACTTCTTGCGGAGCAGCAACGTTCGCATCGGGGTGCCTCCTTTTTTTCTGCTGGGTCTCGGGGGGCTTAGCCCCACCTCGACACTGGTGTGGATAAGTTCGGTCCTCTCTACTTGCCAGGTAAAATGCACCCCCCATGCCACATGCGGGCCCCCTCAGCGACTGTCGGCCATTTCTGGGAATCCTTCGCAGAATCTGCTAGTTAGGCTGATGATATTTTTCCGCATATCCAGCGCGGCATCCTGGAAGCCTCTCAGCGGGGGCCATCGGACTGAAAACCATTCGTCGCCTGCCGACAATATTTGTCACCTTGAGGATCGAATGGGGACCCAGTTTGAGGACCGGAACTCCCCCTACAAGAGGGGCTTCCCATTAGCTCCCCGTGAAGTTGCCGTAGACCGCCGAGTATCCCACGGCGCCGCCCGACCCGGTGTCGCTGGTCCCGGCGGTGTAGCTGCCGGTGGTGCTGGCTCCTTTGCTGTACGTTGGCGTAGCCGGAGTTGCGCATTACCGTCAGGCTCGTCGGCACGATTTCAGCTCGAGGATTGGAGCAGACTGGATGAGCCACCCTTCCGCGCTGAACCGGAAATCCGTCTGGGCACACCGGGCGATCACTTGACTGCGGGGTGTCTCCATCTCCACCTCGTAGCGGAGAGTCGCCTGACGTTCGCCTCCGCGGAGAGAAGCGATCCAAGTGACGCGCGCCCTTCGGGGTCGCCCCCCGGCTCCCCACCAACTGCCGCCGTCCCCGGGTGGCGAGCGGCGCAACTCGGGAACCAGGTATCGCATAGCGGCCGGCCAACCACCCTCGGCCACCGGGTGGCGAGCGACGCAACTCCGGATCCAGGTATCGCGACGCGGCAGGCCAGCCGCTCTCGGCCAGGGCCGCCCAGAAGCTCTCGGCCGTCGCCTCGGGCGACGTCTGGCCGCGAGGGCCCTGCGTGGCGCAGATCCCGCGTGGATCGGGTTGCGCGAGGAGTTGTGCCCGGTCCGCCATCGCCTGCTCCTGTGGCCGGTCGCCGGACTCCGCGTGCCAGCGGGCGGCGATCCGGCTCATGTGCGCCAACAGGTACCGATCCCCCGGGGCCAGGCAGCGGGCCTCTTCCGACAGGACCCGCTCGGGGGTGAAGATACCAACCGCCTGCTCGTACGACCAGCGGGCCTCCGCCGTTCTGCCCGCCCGATCCGCCGCCTCCACCAGACCTGCGTGAAAGCGAAGCTGGGAAGACGGCGCCTGATCCACTGCACTCCGGAATCGCGCCTCGGCCACGTCCCAGCGTCCGGCGGCGGCAGCCATCTCGCCGGCCAGATGCAGGCTGTTTGGATCCGAGGGGGCGATGTG
>JACQXP010000041.1 GCA_016208645.1 Candidatus Methylomirabilota bacterium
ACTTATGAAATCAAGCACTAAGTCGCGAGAAAAGGTACCACCCTGGCGGATCGGCTGTCTATTGAGAAATTGCACTTTTTTCTTGCCGACTTCGGGAAGGCCCGCTATATTAGCGAGGTTTTTTGCCCGGTCCCGGCGAACTCTTTCGAAGGACCGGCGATCCAAGAGTCCGGGGCGGGAGGACGCCCCATTGGGCTGCCAGGGGCAGCAGGAAGGAGCAGCTAGATATGGCTGAGAGCAAGGTACAAAAGGTGGCTCGCCAGGGCGCTGCGCGAAAGTCCATCGGGAGCTGCCAGTGCGGTGGCGAGCTGATCTGGGCCCAGGTCGTCCTGACCCGCCCGCGAATGATGAAGGTCTGCGAGAAGTGCGGGGCCTTCCACGAGAAGGACCAGTCCTAACCGCCCGCCTCGGTTGATTCCACGTTCTCGCCCAAACTCCAAGCTCCCTGTTCAAGTTGGGCACTGCCCGATGACTCAGGTGTGTGTGGAGTAGTCTTTCCCGCTTTTCCCCATCTCACGTCTCGATTTGAACAGATGGCGTTCATCTGGGATGATTGGCGGTCGCACCCGTTTCAGACCCAAATCTCTTGACGGGCCACCGC
The DNA here is from genome assembly GCA_016208645.1 of Candidatus Methylomirabilota bacterium. Taxonomy (GTDB): domain Bacteria; phylum Methylomirabilota; class Methylomirabilia; order Methylomirabilales; family 2-02-FULL-66-22; genus 2-02-FULL-66-22. The sequence continues at coordinate 602 of JACQXP010000041.1, forward strand.
CTATCCTGGTAGGAATAGCTCTCCCGTACCCCTGGAAGCTCTCCATGATTATTCAGTGGGTTATGCCAAGTCAGTGAGGTAATTTCTGAGCTTCAACCGTATGAAACGTCCGGTTCGAAATCGGCTGAGCGACTTGCTCCTCGAGGCGTTTGACGATGCAGACATCGTTTACCGCGGTGCGCGAACGGGCGCGCATCTACACCGGCCTCGTCACCCGCCTCGGGAGGCGCACCGCCGCGGGTCTGAAGGATCCGCTGCGAGGCGCAATGGCCGAAGCGGCTCTCTGCTTCAACGCGGGGCTCTTTTTCGAAGCGCACGAGCATCTGGAACATCACTGGATGACCCAGCCGCCAGGACCGACGAAGCGTTTCCTGCAGGGGATCATTCAGATCAGTGTCGGCTTCCACCACGCCCATGCAGGAAACTATGAGGGGGCGGTGAACCAACTTGCCAAGGGGCTGGAGAAGACCGCACAAGTCACCGGTGAATTCCTGGGCCTGGACTGTGACGCCTTTCTGCCAAAGGTTGCCGCTGTGCGCGGAGACATTCTCAGGCGTGGTCGCGCCGGGATGCGTCCGGTTCCCCTGGCAGGGGTCCCCCGGATGCCGATTCGCCAATAGCGAAGTTCCGGTCTCGAAGATCGCAAGATCGTTCTGGCGCCGCTCGATGGCGAGGGAGCGAGGGCCGATGGGCTACCAGCCGATCATCCTGCAGGCGGAGCGAGACTTTTCCGTCCCCCCGGGGGCGCTGTGGGATCTTCTGGCCAACACCGACCAGCTCAACCGAGAGATCGGCATGCCCTATGTCGCCTATGGCCCCGTGGTGGTGAGCGCCGACGCATTTTACCGTGAGGCCGGCGCACGCTTCTGGGGTCTGTTTGCGGCGCGCTGGCGCGAGTATCCGTTCGAATGGGTGCGGGGCGAAGGCTATGCCGTCCTGCGCGTCTTCGAGGCGGGGTTGCTGGACGTGTTCTACGGGGGGATGGAACTTCGCTCCCACGCGGATGGGACGTCGGTCCGGGTCTTCGCCGAGGTGACACCGCGTACCGTGATCGGCTGGGGAATGGCCAGGCTGATGGGCCGGAAGGGAATCCGGGATACCCTGGCCTTTTGCGAGCGGTCCGTTGCGACCCGGAATTCCGGGTCGGACTCTCCCTTGTCTCCGCCAAGTCGGGTGAGCCCGGTGGATCGAGACCGCCTCGACCAACTCCTGGCCGCACTCCGGGGAAGCCGCCTGTCCGAGCACCTGGTGGCGCGGTTCGCGCGACACGTTGTGGCGGCCCCGGACCGGGAAGTCCTGCGGATGCAACCTTTTGCCCTGGCCGATGGATGGGGGGCGGACCGGACAGCGGTTCTGCGCCTCTTCATCCAGGCCGAACGGCTGGGGGTCCTGTACCACACCTGGGAGATCCTGTGCCCGAACTGCCGGGTCCCCCACGCGGAGGTAGCGACAGTGGCGGGCTTGCCCCCACGGATCCATTGCGACCTCTGTGCAGTAGAGTACGATACGGACCTTGCGCAGAACGTGGAGCTGCGCTACTCGATGCATCCCTCGCTTCGCCCGGCCAGGGATGAGACCTATTGCATCGGCGGGCCCGCCAACTTTCCCCACATCTGGGCCCAACAATACCTCCTTCCGGGGGCGGAACGCGTGGTGTCCGTGACGTTGCCGGCGGAGCCCTTCCGCGTGCGCGCCCTACGGGTCAATGCGGTCTGTCCCCTCGATCCGGATCCCGCAGGGCCGTCCGAGGTGGCCTTCACGTACCGGGACGACGGGTGGTACCAGATGCGCCAGCGATTCGTGCCCGGACCGGTGACGGCCCGATTCCGAAACGAGACAGCCCATGTCATCGTTGCGGTCATCGAGCAGGTTCAATGGAATCCCCTCGCCATCACCGCGGCGCAGGTCATGACGCTCCCGGAATTCCGAGAGCTGGCACGCGTGGAACCGGGTCCGGGGACGTGATCTCCCGCGTGAAATCTGCGGTGAAATTTTTGGGTTTATAGCAGGAAGACAGGGCGGGGGAATTCGGGGCCGCGAGCTGTGAGTTCGGCAATTCAGGTTCGTCCCGGATCCGGAGAGTGGAGTCAGGCTTCGTGATCCCAGGCCCACTTCCCGTCGCGCTTCACCCGGATCAAGTTCACCGAGTACTGGTACCTGTCCGCTCGGTAATAGGTCTCCACCAGTTCCAGGGGCCGGTCTGGCTCGGTGTACATGACCCGCTTGACATGCATGACGGGAGACAGGAGGGGGATGTCCAGCTTCTCGGCGATCTCGGGCTCGGCGGCGGCTGCTTCCACAGTCTCGTGGGCCCGGGTGATGGGGATCTTCAACTGCTCCTGAAGGATCCAGAGGAGTGGAACGCGATAGAGGTCCTTCTCCTGAATCTGGTTTCCGATCTCCACCGGAAGGAAGTTGATCGTGAAGGCATAGGGTGCATCATTGACGTAGCGGCGGCGCTTGATGCGGAACAGCTCCGACTCCGCCGGGTCGAGCTTCAGCAGCTTGCGCAGCTCATCGGTTACTGGGACCCGGCTGACGTCCACGTCCTTCACAGAAACTTTCTGGACTTGGTCGTACAACTCCTCCAGGAATCCCGTGAACTTCATGGCCGGCAACCCGGTGGAAGGGTGCTGGGCGACGAAGGTCCCCTTCCCCTGGATCTTCACCAGCATGTTGTCCCGAACCAGCTCGCGCAAGGCCTCCCGGACCGTGACGCGGCTGACGCCCATCTCGCGGCTCAGCTCGTTCTCCGAGGGGATCTGGCTCCCCGGCGCATATTCGCCGCTCGTGATCCGTTGGCGGATGACGTGCTCTACCTGGTAGTAGAGCGGCACGACCCGGTGATCTCTCTTGAGCATCACTCTTCCTTGTGAATCACGAATTCTGGCTGCTTGTTCTGTTAACTATACATTAAACATCTTTGAGCGCCTGTCAAGTTAAAAACAGAGGGTGAATTCTGGAGGATTTTATGAGACTATTTTCACATACTTTTGGCTTGACACCTTTTTAAACACTGTGTTAGCTTGCCTTCCTGTATGGTCATCAATACAAGTATTAAACCCTCCCACCCCTGATCCTTCCCGCAGTCTGCCCTCGGTTCAAGATCCAGCGGTCTCCTGGCGGAGGAGCGACCCCAGCATGGATTACTACTCAGGGTTGTACGACTCGCTGGAGAAGGTAAAAACCTCCCGGACGCGTCGTAAGGCACAGCAGATTCCGAAGCTGACGCCAGAGGAGAAGCAGAGCCTCCTCGAAGAGTATCACCCGGACTACCGGGTCTCGGGATTTCGCGAGATCCGGCTGGGGCAGAACAAGGGCGAAATGGCCCCGCGGGAGCTGGCCGATCTGCTGGAGGCCCCGAGCCGCCTCATGGGGATCCCTCTCGATCTGGCGCACCCGCACCACCGGCTGGACGTCCTCGTAATCGGCGGCGGGGGCGGCGGGTCGGCTGCGGCGCTGACGGCACGCGAGGCGGGAGCCAGCGTCCTGATGGCGACGAAACTTCGCCACGGCGACTCCAACACCATCATGGCAGAAGGCGGCATCGGAGCGGCGACCCGACCGGACGACTCGCCTGCCATCCACTACGTGGACACCATCCGGGGGGGGCGCTTCGTGAACGTTCCGGATCTCGTGCGCGCGCTCGTCACGGATGCGCCGCGCGTCGTGGCGTGGCTGGAGCGCCTGGGGGTGCTCTTCGACCGGGTGGAGGACGGAAACATCCTCACCCACACCCCGGCCGGCCACTCCCGGCCCCGCTCCCACTCCTGCCGGGACATGACCGGACTGGAGATCATGCGGGTCCTCCGGGATGAAATGCAAAACGCCCAAATCCCCGTCCTGGAATTCTCACCGGTTGTCGAACTCCTGACCGATCCCACTGGGACCTGCGCAGGCGCCGTCCTCCTGAACCTGGACACTCGTCGGCACGTGATCGTGCACGCGAAGAAGACCATCCTGGCCACCGGGGGCATCGGACGGCTGCACATCCAGGGATTCCCGACCACGAACCACTACGGGGCCACGGCGGACGGCCTGGTGGTGGCGTACCGCGCCGGCGCCCGCCTGCTGTACGCGGACTCGATCCAGTACCATCCCACGGGCGTGGTCTGGCCCGAGCAGATGCTGGGACTCCTCATCAGCGAGCACCTGCGCGCCAAGGGCGCCCAGCTCGTGGACCAAGAGGGGGAACGCTTCATCAACGAGCTGGAGACGCGGGACGCCATCTCCTCCGCGATCATCCGCGCGTGCACCGCCCAGGGGCGGGGCGTGCCCACCCCGGGCGGGCGGCAGGGGATCTGGCTGGATACCCCGCTGATTGACCTGCTGCACGGGCGGGGCACCATCGAGCGGCAGTTCACGGGGATTCATCACCGGTTCCGGAAGTTCGGGATCGCCGTCACCCAGGTGCCCATCCTCATCTATCCCGCGCAGCACTACCAGAACGGGGGCATCGCCATTGACGACTGGAGCGCCACGGCCATCCCGAACCTGTATGCTGTTGGCGAGGTGGCCGGCGGGGTCCACGGACGGAACCGTCTCGGCTCGAACTCCCTGGTGGACATCCTGGTCTTCGGACGGCGGGCCGGACGTCACGCCGCAGAGACCCTGACGCCGGCATGGCCGGAGCCGGCCACGCTCAACCACCTGCAGGAATACCATGCCGAACTCGAACGGCTGGGCATCCAGGAGACACCGCCGGCCCCTCTCCTGCTTCCCGACTACGGGCCGCCCGCCCGTGCCGAGGCGGTGCGATGAAACCGGTCCGCGTGGAGACGCCCATCCCGCCGGAAGCCATGGCTGGTCTGCACGTGGGGGACTTCCTGGAAATCTCGGGGGTGATCTACGCCGGCCGGGATGCGGTCCTTCCGAAAATCGTGGCGATGTCCGATGCAGAACTGGCGGCCAGGGGCATCGCCCTCGAGGGGAGCGTGATCTTCCACACGGCGGTCAGCGTGGCCGGGGTCGGACCCACCTCGAGCAGCAAGCTCGAGATCGAAGAGAGTATCGCGCCCCTGTCGGCGCGCGGGGTGCGTATCCACCTCGGCAAGGGCCGGCTGAAGGCCGACAGCATACGCGCGTTGCATGCCCACGGGAGTCTCTTTGCCGTCACCACACCGTCCACGGCCCTGTTGACCGACCGGATCCTGGCCACGGAGATTGCCGCGTTCCCCGAACTCGGGATGGAGGCGCTCTACCGGTTGCGGGTAGACCGCATTCCGGCGGTGGTCGCCATTCTCCACGGGAATTCCATATTCGAGCAGCAGACACAGCAAGGGTAACCCCATGGGGATCTCCTCTGATAAGATACGGGAGGCGACGGCCGAGGCGTTGGTGCGGGCCGGGTCCAGTTTCACCCCGGGACTCCGCGCGGCCTATGCGCGCGCCCTGGAGGTCGAGACCGACGAGCGCTCGCTCTGGGCGATGCGCCAGTTCCTGGAGAACGCCGACGTGGCGGAACGGCGCACGCTTCCCCTGTGTGACGACACGGGGATCCCGCACGTCCTCTTGGAGGTGGGGGAGTTGGCGGAATTCGGCGGGGCCCATCTCGGGGCAATCACCGAGGGGATCGCCCAGGGCCTGAAACGCCTGCCGGGCCGGCCGATGGCGGTCCTGGGAGACGAGGTCCAGCGGATCGAGCAGAGCCAGGGGCTGAGCCTCCACTCCGAGGACGTCGTCCCTCCCGCGTTCTCGGTGAAGCGGATTCCCGGCGATCGGGTCCGGATCACCGTCCTCCTGCTGGGCGGCGGGCCGGAAATCCGGGCCAAGACGTACCGCATCTTCCACAAGCACCGCCTGGAGACGGTGGTGGACGAGGTCGCCCAGTGGGGGATCGAGGCCGTGCGGGAACTGGGCTGCACCCCGGCCGTGGTGGCGGTGGGCCTGGGCCGCACGCACTTCGAGGCGACCAGCCTGATGCTGGAAGCGATGGCCCGGGGGGACCTGGAGCGGCAGACCCCCCTGGAGCAGCAGATCACGGAGAAGATCAACGCCGGCGGCAGCGGCCCCCTCGGTCTGGGGGGACGCGTCTCGGTCCTGGCCACGTTGGTGAACATCGGTCCCCAGCGCGCCAGCGGTGTCCGGATCGCCTCGGTCCGCACGTGCTGTGGGATCGAGCCGCGGCGCGCCACGGTGGAGGTCGGCTGAGCGATGACGGCCAACGTAAGAGAGGGTGGGGCGATGGAGCGGGTCCGGATCGTGTTCATGGGACAATCGTACGAGGTCCCGGCGCTCTCCACGGTCCTGCAAGCGCTCGAGGGAGTGGGGTATCAATTCGTTCGGGGCGTGGGTTGTCGCGGCGGGCTGTGCGGGGCCTGCGCGTTTCTGGGGCACCTGGAGGGAGAGGAACAGATCCGGCCCGGCCTGGCCTGCCAGTCCATCGTGGCGGATGGCCTGCACATCTCGCCCATGCCCTCCTATCCGGTCATCCGCCCGCTCCACGCCCTGGAGGGCCGGCCGGCCACGTACGAGACGGTTCGGGACGCCTACCCGGAGCTCCTCCGATGCATCGGATGCAACACCTGCACCCGGGTCTGCCCCCAGGACATCCCGGTGATGGACCTGCTCTCGGCGACCTTCCGCAACGACTTCTTCCGGATCGCCGATAAGTCCTTCGACTGCATCCTGTGCGGGCTGTGCGCAGCCCGCTGCCCGGCCGACATCGCCCCCTTCAACATCTTCCTGTACGTCCGGCGACTGAGCGGACGGCATCTGACGCCCGCCTCCCATGACGTGGCGAAGCGGGTGGAGGGCATCGAGGCGGGCACGTTCGAGGAGGAGCTCGACCGGCTGATGTCGGCCGGGAAGGAAGAGCTGGAACAGGCATTCCGGGGATTCCAGGCGGCGCGCTCGGGAAACTGACGGCGATGGCACGGCTCTTCGAATATCAGGCCAAGGCACTCCTGCAGCGCCACGGGATCGGCACA
>JACQXP010000042.1 GCA_016208645.1 Candidatus Methylomirabilota bacterium
CCCGGGTCTCCGCCAGGACCCGCGCGAGGTGGAGCCGCTCCATCTCGGCCAGGGAGCTGGCGCCCCGCACGGGGCCGCTCCCGACGCGGATGTTCGTCGGCAGGTCGTCCGGGCCGACGACCTCCCCGGGGGCGAGGATCAACAGCCGCTCGATGGTGTTGGCCAGCTCTCGGGCATTGCCCGGCCAGGCGTACCCCACCAGGTGCTGCAGCGCCTGGGGAGACAGGCGCCTGGCCGGATAGCCGGCGGTGCCGAAGCGTTTGAGGAAGTGCTCCACCAGGAGCGGGATGTCCTCCTTCCGCTCCCGCAGGGGCGGGAGCGTCAGGCTCACGACGTTCAACCGGTAATAGAGGTCCTCGCGGAACCGCCTCGCCTGAACTTCCTGGGCCAGGTCCTTGTTGGTGGCGGCAATGATGCGGACGTCCACCCGATGCACCCGCGTGCCCCCGACCCGGCGCAGCTCCCGGGTATCCAGGACCTGGAGGAGCTTGGCCTGCATGGCCGGGCTCATCTCCCCCACCTCGTCCAGCAGGAGGGTCCCTCCCTCGGCGACCTCGAAGAGCCCCTGCTTGACGGCCGTGGCCCCCGTGAAGGCCCCCTTCTCATGGCCGAAGAGCTCGCTCTCCAGGAGTTGGTCCTGGAAGCCGCTGCAATTGATGACCAGGAAGGGCCCGACGGCCCGAGCGCTCGCGTCGTGGATCGTCCTGGCGATCAGCCCCTTCCCGGTCCCGCTCTCCCCCTGGAGCAGGACGTTGGCGTCGCTTCCCGCGATGCGGCGCACGGTCGCCAAGAGAGTCGTCATGGCCTGGCCCTGACCGACGATGAGGGGCGCCGGTTCCCGCTGGGCCACCATGCGCCGGAGGGCCGCGTTCTCCTGCCGGAGGCGCTTCCGCTCCGCGGCCCGCCGCAGGACCTCCTCCAGCTCGGAGAGCTTGAACGGCTTGGTGAGGTAGTCGTATGCCCCCAGCTTCATGGCCGCGATGGCGCTGTCCACCTCCGGATGGCCGGTCAGGACGACCACTTCGGCCGAGGCACCGGAGTCGCGGATCCGTCGCAGCGCCTCCATCCCGCCGATGCCCGGCATCTTCAGGTCCAGGAGGATCACGTCGAAGTCCCGGGCCCGCACCTGCTCCAGGGCCTCCTCGCCGCTCTCCGCGCTGGTGACCACGTAGCCCGCACGCGGCAGCTCCTTCTCCATGAGCAGGCGGGTGGGACGCTCGTCATCCACCACCAGCACACAGATGGATCCGGCCCGTTCCTGATTCTGCCCCACGTTGGCCATCCCCTGTTTCGGATCCTGGCGCGTCGACTTGTCGATTCGTCAATCAGTCAATTGGAAGAGCCAACGGGGGGCGGACGCCTCCGCCCAATTGACGAATCGACACTTTGACGAATTGACTTCACTCGCCCAGGGGCAGGCTGACGGTGACGACCGTGCCCTTGCCCGGGCCCTCGCTTTGAACCTCGATGGTGCCCCGGTGCTGCTCGATGATGCTCTGGCAGATCGCCAGGCCCAGGCCCGTGCCCTTGCCCACCTCCTTGGTGGTGAAGAAGGGATCGAAGACCCGGGCCAGGTCCTCCGGCGAGATCCCCGTCCCCGTATCCGACACCATCACATCCAGCCAGGCGCGCCCCGGCCCGCGCCCGCCGGGATCCCGGCGGTGGCGGGCCGCGATCCGGACCTCGCCGCCCCCCTCGATGGCATCCAGCGCGTTCGTCAGGAGGTTGAGGAAGACCTGCTGGAGCATCTGCGCGTCGGCGTAGGCCACGCTCCCCTCGGGGACCGGGTCCACGACGATCTGCTGGTTCGCCAGGCGGGCCTGCCGCTGCACGAAGGCGACGGCGTTCGCCACGACGCCCTGGAGGTCCACCAGGCCGAAGCTGGGCTCGCGCTGTCGCGCGAAATCCAGCAAACGCCGGACGATGGTGGCCGCCCGGGACACCTCCTCCTGGATCAGGGTCAGGTATTCCTGGAACTCGGCCAGGCCGGGCTGCCCGGCCGTCCCCGCCTCCGCGGCGCGGCGCTGGAGGGCCTCGGCGAAGCCCGCCACCGAGGACAGCGGGTTGTTCAACTCATGGGCCAGCCCCGCCGCCAGCCGGCCGAGAGAGGCCAGCTTCTCCTGCCGGACCAGCAGGCGCTGCGATCGCTTCAGCTCGTCGTAGGAGCGCTGCACCTCCTCGTACAGGCTGGCGTTCTCGATGGCGATGGCCGCCTGGGCGGCCAGCGTGACTGCCAGCTTCTCGTCCTCCTTGCTGAATTCCTCGGCCCCCTGCTTCTCCGTGAGATACAGGTTGCCGAACAACCGTCCCTTCGAGATGATGGGCACCCCCAGGAACGAGTGCATGGGCGGATGATTGGGGGGAAAGCCGTGGGCCCGCGGGTCCTGGGTCAGGTCCCGGAGGCGCAGCGGCTTGGCCTCGCGCACCAGGACGCCCAGGATCCCCTTGCCCACGGGCAGCGGGCCGATCCGGGCCTTCACCTCCTCGCTGATGCCCGTGGTGATGAACTGGCCCAGCCCCCCCTGCCCGTCCAGGATGCCCAGCGCCCCGTACTTCGCGTCCAGCAGCCGGCAGGCCACCTCCACGATCCGCTGCAGCACCGACTCCGGGGATCGCTCGGCCGTCAGGGTCATCCCGGCCTCCACCAGGGCCCCCAGTTGCTCGCGCCCTCGACCCACGGCCCGCTCCCGCTCCTGCAGGAAGGCCATGGCCACGATGGTGAGGATCCGGTTCATGACGGGCTCGTACAGGTCCAGCGCGCGCTGCAATGCCTTCGGCTGTCGGTGGAATCTCGCGTGGAGGGCCCGGCCGCACGCGTCCCGGAGGACCAGCAGCCGGCCGATCACCTGCTTCGCCCCGATCCCGCGGAAGACATCCCGCTCCGCCATGTCCTGGGCATAGGCCTGGGCGCTGTGGTACCGCCCCGTCTCCAGGCATTCGACCAGGGCGTCGTACACGTTCTTGTCGGGCAGGCGAACAGGGCGGTCTTCGAGGGGGGCGGCACTTCGCTTCCGCGGTCGTCGCTCACCGGCCATGCGGCACCTGTGGAGGCCCTGTCGGCCGTTCGGCGTCACCTGCCTGCTTCACCGCCGGCCGGGCCAGCGCGAGCCACCCGCTGGCCGGGCACAGCCTACAACTGCGTCCGGCACCCGTCAACGGCAATGACGCCCCGGAGGGGAGATCTGAAGGAGGCCGGCTCGCAGCAGTGAGGTAAAGCAAACCACAGGGCGAGACAGGGGGGGCTGGCGGTTCCCGGAGAATCGGGCCGGTCGTCCGG
>JACQXP010000047.1 GCA_016208645.1 Candidatus Methylomirabilota bacterium
TGGATCGCGGGAAGGATCTTCGATGGCACGGGAAGCTATGCGGGGGCGCTCTGGGTGGCCTTCGGGATGGCGGTGCTGTCGCCGGCGCTCTTGTGGATCGTGGCCCCGCGACGTCCGCATCCGCCACCTGGTCGCCGGTGATCCGGCGGACGCCGTCAGCCATCAGCCGCCAGCAGGAAGCATTCTTTTCACCGCAGATTACACCCGCCCATGGCGGGTCTTGCCAGGTCGTATCACTTGCGACCTGGGCGGGTCCGCCTATGGCGCGACAGAATTCGCAGATGTAACAGAACGGAGGACAAATCGGGTTCCTGGGCGAGGGTGAAGGCCGAGGGCTGGCGGAACGCCCGACAGTTGTGGCGATCCCGTTCTGGGGCAGGAGAGCAAGGAGACCACAAGGAGAGACGGACGCCCATGGGCGGCGCGGCCGGAGAATCCTGGCCACGACGCTCGTCTCCCTCGCCGTGATCTACGGCGTCTGGTACTCCTACTCGGTCTTCCTCGTCGCCCTGGTCCACGAATTCGGCTGGAGCCGATCCCTCGTCGCGGGCGCCTTCTCCGTTCTCAATGTGATCCATGGCGGCCTGGGCCCGCCGATCGGCTGGATGGTGCGGCGCACCGGCCCCAGGCGTCTCCTTCTCGCAGGGGCGGGCGTGATGGGAGTCGGCCTGGCCCTGACCGCAGAGACCACCACGTGGTGGCACCTCTACCTGGCCTTCGGCGGGATCACCGCGCTGGGGATCAGCCTGAACGGATGGGTCCCGCTGGTGGTGCTCGTTCGGGGATGGTTCCCGGATCGCGTCGGCACCGCGATGGGGATCGCCTCGGCGGGCATCGGTGTGGGAATTTTCGCCGTGGTCCCCCTGTCCCAGCTCCTGATCGACTGGGTCGGCTGGCGGTGGACCCTTCGCATCCTGGCCGCCCTGACCGTGGCGTGGGGGGTCCCGGCCGCGTTGTGGCTCGTCCAGGACCCTCCCGCGTTCGCGGCCGGTGCGCGCGGATCTCGAGAGGCCGCTGTCACGGCCGGGAGCAAGGCGTATTGGACGCTCGCCACGGCCATCGCGTCCTGGCGCTTCTGGGGCCTGGGGGCCGTCTACTTCATGGGGAACTTCGTCACCCAGATGCTCATGATCCATCAGGTCGCGTACCTGGTGGACCACGGCGTTCCCGCGCTCGTCGCGGCCACGGTGGGCGGTGCGGTGGGGTTGGTGAGTATCGCGGCCAAGCTGGGGTGGGGAGTGTTTTCCGATCGGGCTGGGCGCGAACTGGCCTACAGCTTGGCCTGCGGTTGCGTCGTGGCGAGCATCGCGCTTCTCGTCCTGGCCGGCAGGTTCCCGGCGTCCGCCCTCGCCTTCGTCTACGCCGTGCTGGTGGGCCTGGGATACGGCGTGCTGTCGCCGGTCTTCCCGGCCGTCGCCAGCGATCTCTTCGGCGGGCCGGGCTTCTCCACGATCTACGGCGCCCTGTACACGGTGATCTGTCTGGGCCTCGCCGTCGGTCCATGGATCGCCGGGCGGATCTTCGACCAGACGGGAAGCTACGCAGTGGCGCTCTGGATCGGGCTGGCCATGGCAGTACTTTCGCCGGCCCTGCTGTGGCTCGTCGCCCCCCGCCGCCCGAATCTCCCGCCACCGGGCTAGAAAGGGGGCGGGGGCCAGTCCGCCACAGGCGGACCGACCCCTGAAGGTGACGGCTGACGACTTCCCCTACTTGGATGTCTGGATAAGCTTCATGTATCGGTCGAGGATCGGCAGGACCGTGTCCCGGTCGGCGGAGGGGAGGGGAAAGACCACCCGATCTGCCCCGGCCTTCTCGTATCCCCGGACAGCACCTTCCTCCGGGTTGCCTCCATACACGGTCACCGAGATGGAGCGGGGATCACGTCCGGCCTTTTCCGCGCTCTGCCGCAGATCGGCGATCCCGGCAACAAGGTCACCTGCTCGGGCCGCGATCGGCAGCCACCCGTCACAGTAGTCCACGACCCGCTGGCGGGCCTTGGGCGTGTTCACCCCCAGGATGATCGGCGGGTGGGGCTTCTGCACGGGCTTGGGGTAGGACCAGATCGGGTCGAAGTTGACGAACTCGCCGTGGAATTCTGCCTCGTCCTTGGTCCAGATCTCCTTCATGGCCAGGATCCGTTCCCGCAGGACCCGCCAGCGCTTCGTGAAGTCGGTCCCGTGGTTTTCCATCTCCTCGGCGTTCCACCCCCCGCCGATCCCGAAGAGGAATCGTCCCCTGGACA
>JACQXP010000048.1 GCA_016208645.1 Candidatus Methylomirabilota bacterium
AAGCCGAACAGATGATCGCCTTGCTCGGCGACCGAGACTGGCGGGAAGACCTGGATGCCACGACCGACCACGCCCTGCTGGTCTTGTTGGGGCACTACGCGCGGCATCTGGGGCTGATTGACCAATTGGAAGCCGTCCCGATTGACCAGCGCACGCGCACGCACACGCCCCAGACCAAACTGATCCAGTTGCTGGTGGGCGTGTTGGGGGGGCTCGATCACCTGCAAGACTTCAACGAGGCCGCCCGGCCCCTGGTCAAGGACCGAGCCGTCATCGCCAGTTGGGGCCAACCGGCCTTTGCGCACTATTCGGGCGTCAGCCGCACATTGGAGGCTGCCGACGAGCAGACGTTGCAGGCGGTGCTGGCGGTGTTGCAGCGGGTGTCGCAACCCTTCCTCGATGCGGAGGTGATGGCGATCCTGCGGCAGGGAAGGCCCCTGGTCGTGGATGTGGATTTGACTGGCCGCCCGGTCAGCCCGACCAGCACCACCTATCCCGACGCGGATTTCGGCTGGATGGACGATGAGGTGGCCAAAGGCTACCAGGCCGCCCTCACCTCGCTGAGTGGCGGGCCCTGTAAGCGGTTGCTGCTGAGCAGCCAGCGCTATCCAGGGCGGGCGCAGTCGGCGGCGTGCTTGCAGGCGGCCGTGCGCCAGATGGAACAGGCTCTGGAACTGCACCCCCGGCGGCGCACCGACCTGGTCCAGGCCCGTTTGCGCGCCTTGGCCACCCGTCTCGACCAGGCCCAGGCCGCGCTGGATGACGCACGGGCGCAACAGCGGGAACTGTTTGACCAGTTGCAGACGGCCCGGCACGCCGACCGCCTGGCCCAGGCCGAAGGGGTTCGTCTGGCGGCCGAGTTTGAAGCGCAGGGCCGCCCGGAACGCCCGCACAGCTCTTTGGCGAAGGCCCGCCAGCAGGTGGCACGCCTCCAGAAACGCCAGCAACGCCTGGGGCGGCTCTTGCAGGCCAACGCCGCGCGGTTGACGAAACGAGAGCAGGCGCTGAGCGACCTGCTGGCCCAACAAACCCGGGGGTTGGACTGGCTGGCTGAACTGGAGAGCGATAATGCGACCCTGCCCAATCCGCCGGTCATGGTCTTGCGCATTGACGCGGGCTTCAGCACGGACGACAACCTGACCTGGCTGGTGGAGAGCGGGTACGCGGTGTACACCAAAGCGCATAACGGGCAGACGACCGCGCGGCTGCATCGCCAAGTGACCCCGACCGCCACCTGGCAGCGCGTGGGCCGCAACGCCGAAGCCGTCTATCTGCCCCGGCAACAGATTGCCGAGTGCCCCTATCCCTTGGAGACCCTGCTGGTGCGCTATCACTTGCCGGCGGGTCCGAGCTACACCGCCTTGCTGTATTATGGGGAGCCGCCCCCACCCACCGATTTGAAAACGTGGTTCGGCCGCTACAACGCCCGGCAAACGCTTGAAGCCGGGATCAAAGAAGGCAAGGGCGTCTTTCCCATGCGCCGCCCGTGGGTGCGTTCGCCCATCGGCCTGCAGTTGCAAGAGCACTTCAGCCGCTTCGCCGCCAACTTCGTCCGTTGGGCCACGCACTGGGCGAAACAAATCGTACGGGAAGCCAACCGCGCGCTGCAACTGGCGCTGGCCGAAGTGAAAACCCTGGTGCAAGTCGTGGCCCGTTGCCGCGTGCGCTTGGTGCACAACGCGGTCGGGCGGATGATGATCTTCGATGAGCATGGCCCGTTTGCCGGTTCGATGTTGCTCTTGTCCGGGCAGGTGACTTACCAGCACGTCCTGCCCCTGTTCAAAAGCTTGAGTTGTGAGCCTCAGGGAACGACATGAGGCCTGGTTGCGCAAAAGTTACGCTAATGGCCATGTGTGAGACGCTGAAGCAAAACGGGGAGGTCTGCTTCGCCTTCGGCGGCGGTGGCGTCGGCTGGACAGGAGGACACTGGGTCATGTTCCTGCTGCAGAAGAATTTGACCCAGGAGGACCTCTTGAAATTGGCCAAAGGG
>JACQXP010000049.1 GCA_016208645.1 Candidatus Methylomirabilota bacterium
ACGCCGTCATCGAGACCTTACCCGCCGTCGTGGCCCGCCTCCGAAGCCTCGCCCCCCGCTAGCCTCAATTTTCACGCAAGGTTGTGGGACTAACGATCTCGGGCCCCCAGCAGCGACGCCGGCCAGCGGAAACGTGGCGGCTCGCGGTCGAATCCGTTAGCCATATGGTGAAGTCAATTGTGAGTGGTGGCATCGGCTCCGACAGGACCGCACCGGGCGGTCCGGGGGACGATATTGCTGGTGACCGTGCGCCAATCCCCTCTGGCACGGCGCAGACCCCTACGGATGGGGGCCGAAAAAGCTTGGTCCCTCTAGATGTCGATGCCATGATCTGTTCTGGCGATGCCTCCACCGAAACCCCTAACAGAGCCCGTCCAGTTTTTCCTGGAGCCGCAGCATCCGCGGCACCGCCAATACGAAGCGCTGCGGGCCTACTTCGCCGAGGGGATGCCGTCGGCCGCGGCGGCCCGCCGCTTCGGCTACACCCCGGGGGCGTTCCGGGTGCTCTGTCACGCGTTCCGCCATGGGCGCGTGCGCGAGTTCTTTGTCGACACCCCGCGCGGGCCGCAGATCCAGACCAAGAAGGATCCCGCCCGGCCCCCCATCGTCGCCATGCGCAAACAGAACCTGTCGATCTACGACATTCACGACGCTCTGACGCCGCAGGGGCACCGGCTCAGCCCCACCGCGATTCACGAGGTCTTGCGCGCCGAAGGCTTTGCCCGCCTGCCGCGCCGCCGCGACGAGGAACGCCCCCAGCGCCCGCGCCCCGAGCAGGCCGCCGTGGCCGATGTGCGCCAGTTCAGTGGGGCCCCCCGCCGATTTGCCACCGCCATGGGCGGGCTGTTCCTCTTCGTGCCCTGGCTGGTCCGGCTGGCCCTGGACGATCTTGTCACCGCTGCCAAGCTGCCGGGGACCCGCATGATTCCGGCGGCGCATGCAGTCCGCGCCGCGCTCGCCCTCAAGCTGACGAGCACCGAGCGGCGGAGCCACGTCATGGATCTCGTCTTCGACGAGGGGCTGGCGCTGTGGACCGGGCTCAACGCGCTCCCCAAGACCACCTTCCTCAGTCAGTACCCCGGCCGCCTCGGGCCCCGGCGCTTGGCCACCCTGCTCGAGGGCTGGGTGCGCACGCTGCGTGGCCACCAGGCGCTCCCGGGCCACTCGTTCAACCTGGACTTCCACTCGATCCCGTACTTCGGCGCCGACGAGTTCGTGGAGAAGCACTACGTCTCCCGGCGCAGTCGGCGCCAGAAGAGCGTGCTGGTCTTCCTGGCCCAGGACGCCGACACGCGGGTGCTGTGCTACTGCGACGCGGACCTGCGCAAGGGCGAGGAGGCCGAACAGGTCCTCGCCTTCGTGCGCTTCTGGACCCGGCAGACGGGCCAGCCACCGCCGCACCTGGTCTTCGACTCCCAGCTCACCACGTACCGCAAGCTGGCGGCTTTGACCGCCCAGGGGATCACCTTCATCACCTTGCGGCGCCGGACGCCGAAGCTGCTCCGGGAGATGGCGCTGCACCCCCGGTCGGCCTGGCGCACTGTCGAACTCGACGTGCCCCAGCGGCTCTACCGGACCCCCAAGGTCATCGACCAGCAGGTGCGGCTGCGCGAGTACGGCAAGGCCCCCCTCCGCCAACTGCTCATCAAGGACCTGGGTCACGAGCAGCCCACCGTGCTCCTGACCAACGATGCCCACGCCACGCCGTCGGCCCTGATCATCCGCTACGCCCGGCGCATGCTCATCGAGAACGGCTTGGCCGACGCCGTGAACTTCCTCCACCTCGACGCCCTGAGTTCCGCCGTCGCCCTGAACATCAGCTTCGATGTCTTGCTCACCACGATCGCGACTGGGCTGTATCGCCTGCTGGCCCTCAAGCTCCGCGGCTTCGAGCGCGCGCAGCCGCGCCAGATCTGGCGGCGGTTTCTGAAAAGCCCCGCTCATATCGCGGTCACGCCGACCGAGGTGGTGGTGGAACTGCCCCGACGCGCCCACAACCCCATCCTGATCGCGTCGGGCCTGCTCGACGAGCCCACGACCGTGCCGTGGTGGAATGGCCGCCAGCTCCGGTTCGAAATCCCCTGACGCCTGCCCGCAAAATGTTAGTCCCTTTTGTAGCGTGAAAATTGAGGCTAGCCGCTCGCCGGCACCGGGAGATGTGTGACGCCGCTCAGGCGACCTGATAGCGCTGGATCGCCGCCTGATCGAAGGCGAGGCCCAGGCCCGGCGTCGTCGGCACGACGAGCTGGCCGCTCTCGA
>JACQXP010000050.1 GCA_016208645.1 Candidatus Methylomirabilota bacterium
GCCCGGCGCTCGCGGGGGGCGATCTTCAGGGACACCCCGTTCAGGGCGCTGAGGGCGCCGAAATAGCGCGTCAATCCCTCGATGAGCAGCAGGGGGGTCGCCAGGCTCACGCCCGCCTCCCCACGCGGCCGGAGAGCGCCCCCACGATCCCCCCGGGGGCGAAGAGGACGAACAGGACGAAGGTCAGGCCCAGGATGAGCATCCACCGCTCCGTGTAGGAGCTCACCAGGCTCTGCAGCAGGATGAAGGCGCCCGCGCCCAGCAGGGCGCCCCAGAGCGTGCCCGTTCCCCCGATGATGACCATCAGGAGCGCCTCACCCGACGTCGTCCAGAAGAAGGCGTCCGGCGTGATGGAACCCACGAACTGGGTATACAGCGACCCGGCCACGCCCCCCAGCGTCCCCGCCATGACGAAGGCCACGAGCTTGTATCGCTGGACGGCGTAGCCGACCGCCTCCATGCGTCCCTCGTTCTCCTGGATGCCGCGCAGCACGTGGCCGAACGGCGAGCGCACGACCCGCCAGAGGACGAGGGCCGCCAGGCCGATGAGCGCGACGAGGTAGAGATGGAACGCGGTCGCGTTGGCGAGATCCAGGCCCAGGAGCCGCGGGCGGGGCACACCGATGATCCCATCCTCGGCGCCGAGCCACGCCACCTGGAAGGCGTAGGCGTAGAACATCTGGGAGAGCGCCAGCGTCAGCATGATGAAGTAGACGCCGCTGACCCGGATGGAGAAGAAGCCGATCACCAGCGCGGCCAGCGCCGCGGCCAGCGCAGGGAGGACGAGGGCCGAGAGCAGGTGGGGGGACTGCTTGAGCGCCAGCGCGGCGACGTAGCCGCCGATGCCGAAGAACGCGGAGTGGCCGAAGGAGACCATGCCCGCGTAGCCCAGCAGGAGGTCGAGGCTCATGGCGAAGACGCCCCAGACGAGGATCTCCTGCAGCAGCTTGACCGGATAGGCGCCCGCCACGGCGGGGAAGACGGCAGCCGCCACCACCAGCGCGCCGACGCCGAGCAGCCGGGCGATCATTTCAGCGCCCGGCCGAAGAGCCCCTGCGGCCGGAGCAGGACCACCAGTGCCATGATCACGTAGATGATCACCATGGAGGCTCCCGGCAGCCACGCCTTCCCGAACGTCTCGGCCTGGCCGATGATGAGACTCCCCACCAGGGAGCCCTTGAGGCTGCCCAGCCCGCCCACCACCACCACGATGAGGGCGGGGATCAGGATGCCGGCGCCCATGGGGGGTGACGCCGACTGGATCGGGCCCGCGATGACCCCGGACAGCCCGCCCAGGGCGGCGCCGAAGGCGAAGACGCCGGTGAAGACCAGGTCAATGTTGACGCCCACGCCGGCCGTCATCTCCGCGTCGAACACCCCCGCGCGGATGATCGCCCCCAGACGCGTCCGCTCGATGAGCAGCCACAGGGCCACGGCCATCACCAGGCCGAAGACGATCACGAACAGCCGGTAGGATGGCACCGTCGCGCCGAGAAACTGGACCGAGCCCGAGAAGGCCTCCGGCGGGGGGATCGAGCGGATGCGACCGCCCCAGATCCACTTCACCAGGTCCTCGAAGAGGTAGATGAACCCGAAGGTCAGCAGCACTTGATCCAGCGGGGACCGGCCGTACAGCGGCCGGAGGCACGCCCGCTCCAGGAGGGCCCCGATCGCGCCGACGGCGAGGGGCGCGACCAGCATCGCCAGCCAGTAGTTGCCCGTCGCCGCGATCGTCGCCAGCCCGGCGTACGCGCCGAGCATGTAGAACGAGCCGTGGGCCAGGTTGACGACGTCGAGCATGCCGAAGATCAGGGTGAGCCCAACGGAGAGGAGGAACAGCAGGACGCCGTACGACAGGCCGTTCAGGGCCTGGCCGAAGAAATCCGGGACAAAGCTCACGCTCGCGATTGAGGGCGGGGGCCGGGCGGCCCGGCCCCCGCGATCTCCCTTAGGCCGGCAAGGTGCAGCCGGTCCCCGGGTCCCGCACGTCCGCGACCTTGTCGATCGGGACGTTCGTGAGGCCGAACTCCGGTACCTCGCGCACCTCGCGGACATAGATGAACGGCTGGATCACGTTGTGGGTCTTCGGGTCGAAGCGGAAGCGACCGCGCGGGCTGTCGAACTCGACCCTGGCGATCGCGTCCACCAGCTTGTCCTTGGCCTGCGTGTTGCCGTTGACGGCCTTCAGCGCGCGCAGGATGACCTCGGCCGTGTCGTAGCCCTGGCAGGCGAAGCCGTCCGGCGTCTTGTTGTTGTACCTGGCCTTGAAGTCCTTCACGAACTGCTTGTTCACCGGGTTGTCGAGCACGGGCGTGTAGAAGTGGCCAGTGAGGACGCCCAGCGCCGACTTGCCCTGGGCGGGCAGCACGTCCGGCTCGGTGAGGAAGCCGGCGCCGGTCAGCCTGACCGTCTGCTTGAGGCCGAACTGATCGAACTGCTTCACGAAGTTCACGGCGTCGGTGCCGGAGAAGAAGGCGAAGACCGCCTTGGCCCCCGACTGCTTGATCTTGGTGATGTACGGCGCGTAGTCCGTCTCGCCCAGCTTCGGGTAGTCCTCGGCGATGAGCTTCCCCCCCGCCGGCAGGAAGGTCTCCCGGAAAGCCGCCATCATGTCCTTGCCGGCCTGGTAATTGGGCGCGATCTGGAAGACCTCCTTGGACACGTTCTTGGCGACCCACCCGCCCATGGGCTGGCAGGGCTGCCAGTTCGAGAACGACGTGCGGAAGATCCACCTCGAACAGCGCTCGCGGCTGATCGCGTCGGCGCCGGCGTTGGACACGATCAGGATCGTCTTGGAGTTGTGGACCTTGTCCCGCATGCCCATGAGGATGCCGCTGTGCACGGGGCCGGTGAGGATGTCCACCTTGTCCGAGTCGATGAGCTTCTCGGTCTTCCGGATGCCGACCGGCGGCTTCATCTCGTCGTCTTCCTTGATCATCTCGATCTTGCGCCCGGCCACCGTCCAGTTCTCCCGGGCGAAGACCAGCTCCATGGCCTGCGTGATGGACTCGCCCAGCACGGCGTAGACACCCGTGTAGGGCAGTACCACCCCGATCTTGACCGGCCCGCTCTGGCCCTCTGCCCGGAGCACCCAGGGCCCCACCGCCGCCCCCGCGGCCGCCACCGAAGCGGTCCGGAGAAACCTCCGACGCGTCAACTGATCCATTCTACCCCCTCCTCGTGTGGGCGCCGGAGCGGCGCCCTCCCTGGGCACCTCCCCGAAACCGCCCGCGTTGGCCCGCCGCGACGGCGGGCTTTCGGCCCCCGAGCCTGCACTCCTGCCGTCTCTCACGCCGTCTCTCCCGGAGCCCCGCCGCCGCAGGGATCCTTCCGCGCCCCTCTCCCTGACCCTCTCCCCACAAATGGGGAGAGGGGGGGTGAGGGGAGACCGTCAGCGAGTCCAGAACCCCTGGGGGTCCACCTCCCGGATGATCCGCAACTCATCGGCCGTGGGCGGCGGCGTCTCCCCCACGTCCTCCGCCACCGGCAGGTCCCATCCGGTGCTCGCCCGGACCTCTGCCACGGAGGTTCCCGGGTGGTAGGAATCCAGGTAGGCCTCCCGGGTGTCCGGCCGGAAGCGCAGCACGCCCAGGGTCGTGATGGCGGCGGCCGGCCCGCCCCGCGGCAGGCCCACGCGCGCCCGCCAGTCGCCCCCCTCGCCGTACCCCGGCGAGGTCACGTAGTCCACGCGAGGAGTGAACCGGCGCCGCTCGTGCGACATGATGATCAGCAGGCGGCCGGCCAGCGCGGCGATGTCGGCCGCGCCCCCGCTGCCGGGCAGCTTGATGGCCCCGCGCGGGAGGCCGCGCGCGGCCCAGGCATGTCCGGCGGAACCGCCGGGCGGCGGCTGGCCCGCCTCCGGGTGTTCACTCGGCGGCCCACCCGAGGCCGGGACCGGCGGGGCCATGCCGATATAGGACGTGTTCAGATTTCCGAACCGGTCCATCTGGGCCCCGCCGATGAATCCCAGATCTACCGCCCCCTGGTGCAGCAGGGCCATGACATCCATCATCCGCGTGCACCAGAGCGCTCCGGCCACGTTGCCGCCGTCGCCCATGGTGTACAGCAGCGTCCCCGCCGGCTCATCCCGGACGATGCCGTTCTCGAAGAGCCCGACCGCTCCGGGGGCGTGGGTGCGCTTGGCCAGGGCGAAGGCCAGGAGGGGGAGCCGCATCCCGACGAATACCACCTCGCCGTCCCGGATCTCCCGGGCCGCGCAGGCCACCATCAACTCCCCGGCCGTGTAACCAGCCGCCATGCCCCCCTCGCCCACCCGCCGGTTGGCGCCCCCGGTCAGGCGGGATCCCGATTCGGGACCCACACGCTCTCGACGCGGGAGGCCCTTACTTAACAAAGGCGCCCAGGCCTGTCAATGACTTTTGCCGCCCGGGGGACAGGACGGGCTTTACTCCGTCCGGGGTCTGTGTTACACCATACAGGGTTCCGGCGGAGCCGGGCGGCCAGGGGGCTCAGGCGCCCGGCGACCGATCCGCACCCCGACGGGGCCGGACGACGATGCCAACGGGGAGGAGACGAATATGACCATACCAGAGGCCGGGGCCCCCGCGCGGATCCTCGTGGTGGACGACGAGTCACAGAACCGGGAACTGGTCGAGGCGATGCTCCTCCCTGCGGGGTACGAGGTCTACCTGGCCGAGGACGGCGAGGAGGGCTGGGCCGCGGCGCAGGACAAGAAGCCGGACCTCATCATCCTGGACCTCATGATGCCCGGCCTCTCGGGCTTCGAGGTGTGCGCCCGCCTCAAGACGGATCCGAAGACCGGCGGGATCCCCGTCCTGTTCGTGACGGCCCTGAGCCAGATCGGCGACAAGGAGCGGGCCCTGGCCGCGGGCGGCGACGACTTCCTCACCAAGCCGTTCCAGCGGGCGGAACTGCTCGCCCGCGTCGAGGCCCTCCTGAAGGTGCGCCACCTGAACCGCGACCTGGAACGGGCCCTGGCCTACCTGTACGAGCTGGAGCTGGCCCGCCACGTCCATCGGCCCCAGGGGCGCCCGGAGCCTGCGCCGCCCGAGCCCGGCGCCGGGGTCGTCCTCGTGGTGGACGATGAACCCCTGCCCCGGCAACTGTACGCCGACGTCCTGCGGGAGGCGGGCTACGTCGCCCTCGAAGCGGACAGCGGGGCGCAGGCCCTGGAGACCGCCCGCCGGCAGGCCGTGGACATCGTCCTCCTGGATATCATGATGCCCAGCATGTCCGGCCTGGAGGTCCTGTCCAAGCTGGGAGAACTGATCCCCGATTCCCCGGTGATCATCGTCACGGCCCACCCCAGCTCCGAGAACGCCATCGCGGCCCTCCGCCTGGGCGCCTTCGACTTCATCGTCAAAGGATTCAAGAACGAGGTGATGCTGTCGGCCGTCTCCCGCGCCCTGCAGCGCCGGCGGCTGGCCACTCGAAACCGCGCGCTGATCCGCCAACTGGAGGACAAGATCCAGGAACTGCTGGCCATTCTCCGCGAGCACGCCGAAGAGTCGAACCGCCTGACCGCCAGGCCCCCCGACCAATAACGCCGCACGGCTCATGGCTGATGGCCGATGACTACATCGGGAGGCGATAGGCGTAAGGCGTAAGGGGAAGATCCTCACAGCTCTCGGTTCGCATCCCCTCACGCCTTCCCCCTTCCGCCTAACCCTTTATGATTGCGCCATGAGCTACGAGCGAGTCCCCTTCGTGAAGCCCACCACGACATAGGTCCCGCTGGCCGGATCGGTCCGCAGGTCGATGAAGCCGTGCTTCTGGGCGTCCTCCAGGAGGTCGCTGAAGGTGCGGTAGCCGTAGGTGCGCTCGGAGAAGGCTGGTCGCTTCCGCTTCATGGTGTCCTTCACCATGGAGGACCAGAGGATCTCCTTGTTCTCGCGGATGAGCCCGGCGATGGCGTCGAAGAGCAGCTCGAAGGCCTCCCGCTTCTCCTTGGGGATGTCCCGCACGCCCGGCGTCGTGATCCGCTCCTGCTTCCCCAGGGCCTCGTAGAAGATGAACTCGTCGCAGTTGTCGCTGAGCAGGGCGGAGGTCGAGTCCTTCATCCCCAGACCGATGACGCGCTTGCCGTTGGCTTTCAGCTTGGAGACCAGGGGGGAGAAGTCGCTGTCCCCGGAGACGATCACGAACGTCTCGATGTGCGCCTTGGAGTAGCACAGATCCATGGCGTCCACGCACAACCGGATGTCGGCCGAGTTCTTCCCCGTCATGGAGCGCTTGGGGATCTCGATCAGCTCGATGGCGGCTTCGTGCAACTGCTGTTTATGCTTCGCGTAGCGGCTCCAATCGGCGTAGGCGACCTTGACGATCACCTTGCCCTTCTCCACCAGGCGTTCCAGGACCCGCTGGACGTCGAAGTCCTCCTTGCTGTGCTTGAAACCCTGGGCCAGGTTCTCGAAGTCAATGAAGACCGCCAGGGTATTCTCCTGTTCAGCCATTCTCTTCTCCTCGTCCGTCGGACGTCAGCCCCGCGTCGTCCTCTGACCCCGGCGACGATCCCGCGTTGCCGAGGGATCTGAATGTTCTGTATCGAGGCGTTACCAATTTGCGTTCATTTGCGTTCATTTGCGGTTGCCTATTCCGGTTTCCCGTCATCGGACCACGAACTCCTTCCCCGAGGGGCCCCGGGCCGGCAGGCTGGCCAGCCGGACCGCCAGCGGCACCACCGTCTCGGGAGGCCTGCCGCCCTCGGGGGACATCTCTGATTGGACCCACCCCGGATCCAGGGCGTTCACGAGGATCCCCGTCCCCCGCAGTTCCTGTCCCATGACCCGGGTGAGGGCATACAGCGCGGCCTTCGAGACGCTGTACGCGCCATGGCCGGGCTCGGCCTTGTAGCCGCTGGTGACATTGATGATCCGGCCGTGGCCGGCCTCCAGCATGTGGGGGACGATCAGGCGGCTCAGCAGGAAGGGCCCGCGCAGGTTGACTGCCAGCAGGCGATCCCAATCCGCCAGGGACGTCTCGTGGGTCCGTTGCTCCGGCAGGATCATCGCGGCGTTGTTGACCAGGATGTCCACCCGCGAGAAGGCCTGCGCGGCCTCCTCAACGACCCGCTTCACCGCCCACTCGACAGCCACATCGGCGATGACCAGGAGGGCCTGTCGGCCCTTGGCCTGGATGGCCTGAGCCAGGCGAGCCAGCCGGTGGGCCCGGCGCGCCACGAGGACCAGGTCGGCACCCGCGTCGGCGAACCCCAGGGCCACCGCCCAGCCGATCCCGCTGGAGGCGCCGGTCACCAAAGCCACCCGCCCCTCCAGCACTCGTCGGATCCGCCGTCTCGCCATCGTGCCTCATGCTTCTTCGATTGACCCCGTGAGGCGTCAGGCGGAAGGCGTCAGGGGATAATCTGCCTCGCCCCTCATCCCTCACCTTTCACGCTTCACGCCTCCCGCCTTACGGTGTTTTAGGCACCAGCCTCAGCGCCTCGTCAACGGCCGACTGCGAGAGCTCGAAATCCTCCAACTGTCCTGCCAGGTATCGCTTTCGTCAGGCTCGGGCAGGCCATGGGCTCCACGGCGACGATGCGCAGCCCCTTCGCCTTGCCCGACAGCTTGTCCTGGGCGATGCCCAGGCTGCCGGGGGAAGCGGGATCCTTCGCCAGGATGGCCCGGCCCGCCCGGGTCTCGGCGCTGGGGCTGGGCACCACCCTGCCTCCCCAGGTCTCCATTTGGGCTTGTGGCTCCCGGCCGGACTCACCCCCTCCCACTTGTAATAGATCCGGGCGGGGGTCTGGAGCGCCCGCTCCAGCCGGTGGGCCCGATACAGCGGGGACGGCCGCCAGAGGCGATAGATGTCCCGGACCGGCTCCGGGATCTCCACCCAGCGCTCCTGGGTCATCTCCTGCTTGATGAGTTCCATCGGGAACAGCGGGGCCAGGTCGGCGGGCCCGATGGGCTGCCGGGTTCCCGGGTGGATGACCGGAGGCAGGGGGGACGGGAGATCCGCCTGGATGTTGTACCAGTGCGTCGGCAGGTCCTTCTCCGTCTTCTTCCAGCGTCCCGATCCGGGGGCGGGAGTGCTATCCCTTCCGGGTATCCACCACCCGGACCGCCTTGCCGGGCGGCCGCTGGATCTCGCCTTCCTTCACGAACCGGAACTCGGGGCGCAGGCCCAGGAAGTCGTACAATTCCCTGCGCAGCCGTCCCTCGGCCTGGCCATCGAAGGCCGGCCGCGCTTCCACCCAGAGGACCAGCCGCTCGCCGCCGCCCGCATCGCTCTCCAACTGGATCTGATACTCATGGCCCAGGCCGTCGTGCTGGAGGAGCAGCCGTTCGATCTGCTGGGGATAGAAGTTGATGCCGCGATAGACGATCATGTCGTCGCTGCGTCCCGTGAATCGCCCCAGGCGAAGGTGCGTCCGTCCGCAGACGCACCGGTCCCGGCAGACGACGCGGGTGAGGTCGCGGGTGCGGTAGCGGACCAGGGGCAGCCCCTCGCGCGTCAGCGTGGTCACGACCAGCTCCCCTTCCTGGCCGTCGGGGACGAGGCGTCCCGTCTGGGGGTCAATGACCTCCACCAGATAGTGGTCCTCCCACACGTGGATGCCCTGCTGGGCCTCGCAGTCTATGCCCAGGCCCGGGCCGCCCGTCTCGGTCATCCCGATGATGTCGAAGCTCCGGACGCCCAGCCCGTCCTCGATCCGCTTGCGGAGCTGGTCGCTCCACATCTCGGACCCGAAGATGCCCACCCGGAGTCTCGTGGACTTCAGGTCGAATCCCTCCTCGGCCGCCACCTCCATGATCCGCAGCGGGTAGGTGGCGATCCCGGTGAGCACCGTCGTCCCCAGGTCCCGCATGAGCTGGAGCTGCATGAGCGTCCGCCCCGCCCCGATGGGGATCACCATGGCCCCCAGGGCCTCGGCCCCGTAGTGGAAGCCGAAGCCGCCGGTGAACAGGCCGAAGGACGGCGTGACCTGGATCACGTCCTCCCGGCTGACGCCCGCCACCCCGTAGCAGCGCGCCATTACCTCCCGCCACTGGTCCACGTCCGCTCGCGTGTACGGATTGATGATGGGGTTGCCGGTCGTGCCGGAGCTCATGTGCATCCGCAGGAAGTCCCGGGGGGAGCCGCAGGCGAACCCGAACGGGTAGCCGTCCCGCAACATGTCCTTCGTGAGGAACGGGAGTTCGTGGATGTCGGCCACGCGCAGGATGGCCTGGGGCCGGACGCGGCCGAGGTGCGCATGGTAGCCCGGGTTCTCGGCCGCGATCCGGGCGAGCGTCCGCCGCAGTCCCTGCACCTGGAGGCGCTCCAACTCCTCCCGCTCCAAGGTCTCAAGGCGTGGTCTGTTCATGGGGCGCCTTCGTTTCCCTCCCGGTCAGATGATCCGCTCCCGTCGGAGCTGTGCGATCTCCTCGACCGTGTACCCGGCCCGTCGCAGCACCTCTTCCGTATCTTGCCCGAGCGCCGGCGACGGCCGAATCACCTGGGGACTGCCGGGGATCACCTTCACCGGGGTATTCACCACCTGCACCCGGCCGCAGCGGGGATGCTCCATCTCCACCATCATCCCGCGGTGCAGGACCTGGGGATCCGACAGCACCCGGTCCACGCTGTTGATCGGACCCGACGGAATCCCCTCCGCGCGCAGCGCCGCCAGCCAGTCGTCCGCCGGACGGCTGGCGAAAACCTCTTCCAGGATCGGGACGAGTTCGTGCCGGTGCGCATGGCGCTGGGCATTGGTCGCGAAGCGGGGGTCCTCCACCAGGTCGGGCCGGGCAATGACGGCGCAGAGCTTGCTCCAGAACTTCTCCGTGAAGACGGCGATCACGATATGCCTGTCCTGCGTCCGGAACGCCTGGTAGGGAACCGCGGAGGCATGGGCCGACCCCACGGGTCCCGGGACCTCGCCGGTGACCAGGAAGTACTGCGCCACGTAGGTGAGCAGCGAGACCTGGCAGTCCAGCAGGCTCAGGTCAATGTACCGGCCCTCGCCCGTCCGCTCGCGCTGGAACAGGGCCCCCGCCACGGCGAAGGCCCCGAATAGTCCCCCGGCCAGGTCCCCCATCGGGAGGCCCATGCGAACCGGATCCCGGTTGGGCTCGCCGGTGATGCTCATGGCGCCGCCCATGGCCTGGAGGATCAGATCGAAGGCCGGCAGCGACCGGTACGGGCCATCCTGGCCGAAGGCCGAAATAGAACAGGCAATGATTCTCGGGTTGACCTGGCGCAGCGCTGGATACTCCACGCCCAGCTTCTCCAGGATGCCCGGGCGGAAGTTGTCCAGGACCACGTCCGCCCGCTGGACCAGGCGGAGGAACACCTCCCGCCCCCTGGGTGTCGTGAGGTCCAGCGTCAGGCTTTTCTTGTTTCGATTGATGCTGATGAAGTACGCGCTTTCCCCGTTGAGGAAGGGCGGCCCCATGGCGCGGACGGGATCTCCCCCGGCCGGGTCCTCCACCTTGATCACCTCGGCGCCGAGGTCCGCCAGGAGCAGCGACCCGTAGGGCCCGGCCAGCATGCGGGTCAGATCCAGGACGGTCACGCCGTCAAGCAGGTGAGCCATGATCGCAAGGCCTGCCTTTCCCGACTCTCACTGAAAAACGGATCGCTGGCCTGGCCCGATGTGATTCCCTGCAGCAGTCCGAAACCTCGAAAAATTGTTGACTTCTTCCTCATCACCCCGCTAAATTATATTTAGACCGGATGAGGTTGAACACATGAGCTCTGGAGCCAAGGTCAAAAGCTTCTTGTATACGGTCGTCCTGGATGAAGAGGACGATGGCCGCTGGAGTGCTGTGATTCCCGCCCTCCCCGGCTGCAACGCCTGGGGTTCCACAAGAGACGAGGTACTCACTGCCATCCGGGAGGCCGCCCAGGCATACGTTGATGTCCTTCGCGAGGATGGGCGCCTCATTCCGGTGGAAGCCGATTCCCAGGTCGTGGAAGTCCCCCTTGTCAGCGTCACGGTATGACCGATTGACGCGCAAGACCCTTGACAGTGTCCTTCAGGCCGTCCGTTGGACTGAGGATGATCTGAGACGACTAGGCCTCATCGCCTGAAAAAATCCTCGGTCACTCCGCCCACCGACGAAATGGCGTCCCAATCCCCTCACTCCCATATCTACCAGGATCGTCCCCGAACAGGAGCTATCCCTTGACCCCGTCTCGGCTACACCTGCTTTGCCAGTCTCAGGAACCGATCATAGGGGCCCAGTCATTTCAAATGCGGAATGCCGAATGCGGACAAATGCCGTGAGTCGTAAGGCGGAAGTCGGAAGGGGAAGACGCCCTACTCTTCACCGGTTCTGGCTCGTGCCTTACTCCTTACGTCCGTTGGTCTTTTGCCGCCGAATCAATCCGGTCAGCATCTTGTCTATGCGCACCATCTGCTCGTCCAAAGCATTCCAACGATCAGGTCTGAGGTATTCGAGATGTGTTGCTAGCTCAAGCAGCGTATCCAGCTCACTGAGGGACCCCTGTGCTATGTGCAGATAGTTCGCAAATTCTCGCTTCGTCTGGCGTGCCGCCCCTTCCGCGATGTTGCTTGGAATGCTCACAGCCGCTCTTCGCACCTGATCGGTTAAGGAATACTGCTCACCCCTCGGAAAGGCCTCCGTCGCTCTGTAAACGCGGCACGCGAGATCCATGGACAGCTTCCACACATCCAGCTTCTTGTGCGGCTTCTCCATCTCCTCTCCTCCCCTCCCCTTACGCCTCCCGCCTTACGCCTTACGGTTCCTGTGACACGTCCGTAACGGCAACCCCCTCGATTTCCACCAGGATTCCCTCGTCGTACAGGCTTTTCACCTCGACCAGGGTCATGGCCGGGTAGTAGTGCCCGAAGACCGCACGATACGCCCGGCCGATGGCCTTCAGGTTGGCCTGGTACGCAGCCTTGTCCGAGGTGAAGATGTTCAGCTTCACGACGTCCTGCGGCGCTGCCCCGCCCACTTCGAGGACCCGGCGGAAATTCGCCAGCGCCTGCTCGAACTGTTTGACGATGTCCCCCGCCCCGACCACCTTCCCGGCAGGGTCAAAGGCCACCTGCCCGGCGATATAGAGGGTGGCGCCCCCGAGGACCCTGACCCCGTAGTTGTATCCCGTGGGCTTGGCCAAGTCCGGTGGGGTGATGATGGTGCGCTCAACAACCATCCTAATCCTCCGGAAACTGGAAGTTGGAAAATGGAAACTGAGAACGGGCTACCCGGATCACTTCATGAGCCTTCTTGATTGGCCATCCACCGAGGCGTTGATCGGATGTACCCGTTGAGAGATCTCGCGGCTTGAGCTTGCAGTGCCAGGAGATCCTCGAACATCTCAGGAGAAATGTATCCTTCATCCAGTGAGGTAATTAAATCGTCCTTGATTTCGGACAGCGACCCGCGGGCCATTCGGCAGAACTGGAGGTTTTCTTGATAATGATACCGTCCAAATCCTTCGGCGATATTTGAGGTGGCCGACACGGAGGCCGCGTGGAGCTGCTTGACGAGGTTGAATTCTTCAGACTTCGGGAACGTTCGCGTAATTCGATAGACCTCGTGTCGTAGTTTTCTCGCAAGCTGCCAGCACTCGAGATCGGTAAAATCGGTAATCGGACCGCTGCGGGGTGCGCCAAACTCCCGTAACCCTTCCCCCGTTCGAGTCGTCACCCTCCCGGCCTCCCTCTTCCCAGCTTCCAATTTCCAATTTCCAGCTTCCATTTTCCGGTTTTCAGTTTCCAGTTTCCAGTTTCCAGTTTCCAGTTTCAGTACATGACCGCCCCGCCATCCACATTGATCGCCTGGCCGTGAATTCCCCTGGCTTCCGGGCTGGCCAGCATGAGGGCGACGACCGCCACCTCTTCCGGATGGATGAGCCGGTGCTGGGGACTGAGCGCCTCCAAAGCC
>JACQXP010000051.1 GCA_016208645.1 Candidatus Methylomirabilota bacterium
CCTGTTCCAGAAGTACCGGTCGGCCAGGGCCTACGCAGAGGCGGACCCGGCGGCCTTCGGGCAGGAGATCCGCACGACCGGCTTCTTCCGGAGCAAGGCCAAGAACATCATTGCCTGTTGCCAGACACTCGTCCGGGATTTCGGCGGGAAGGTCCCCCGGACCATGGAAGAACTCACCACACTGCCGGGCGTGGGACGGAAGACCGCCAATATCATCCTGTACAACGCCTACGGCATTCCCGGATTCGCCGTGGACACCCACGTGGCCAGGGTCACCAACCGTCTGGGGCTCGTGGACACGGAGGACCCGGACAAGATCGAGGAGCAGATGTGCCAGGTTCTCCCGCGGGAGGCGTGGGGACAGGCCACCCATCTCTTCATCTTCCACGGCCGCCGCACCTGCCAGGCGAAGCAACCGACGTGCCCCCAGTGTGCTCTCCGATCGCTGTGTCCCTGGTCCGGGAAGCGATGACCCCTGCCGTTCCTCCCACCTCGCGCTCTTCAATCCACGATTTCTGGGCCGGACTCGGCGCCGCGGCACCGGTGGTGCCCGGCGCCGTGGCCTTCGGCCTGGTGTACGGGGTCCTGGCCCGGCAGGCCGGGCTGAGCCTCTGGGCCACGACGGCGATGTCGGTGCTGGTCTTCGCCGGGGCCGCCCAGTTCACCGCCGTCTCCATGTGGGGACAGGCCAGCCCGGGTTTCCTCATCGTCACCACGCTGATGATCAACCTCCGGCACCTCCTGATGGGGGCGTCGGTGGCGCCGCACCTCTTGGGCCAGCCGGGCGCCTGGAAGGGGCTGCTGGCCTTCGGGTTGACGGATGAATCCTACGCCCTGGCCATCTCCCGGTACGTCAGGGGCGAGGGCAGCCGCGAGTTCTTCTTGGGCGCGAACCTCGGGCTGTATTTGGGCTGGATCCTGAGCAGCCTGGCGGGCGGTCTCCTGGGCGGCCTGGTGGTGGATCCTTCCCGCTGGGGGATCGCGTTGGTGTTCCCGCTGACCTTCCTGGGACTCTTGGTGCCGCTCCTGGGCCGGGGGGTGACGGCGGTGGTCGCGGCGGCCTCGGGGATCGTGGCGGTGATCACGGCCGTCTGGCTGCCCGGGAAGGGCAACCTGGTGGTGGCGATCCTGGTGGGCAGCGCCATCGGCGCGGTCCTGGAGACGTGGTGGACCCCTACGGCGTGATCCTGGGGATGGCGCTCGCCACCTACGCGACGCGTGCGCTGGCGATCTTTCTGCTCTCCCGGCGGCTGCCCCCTCTCCTCGAGCGCTTCCTCGGTCACATCCCCGCAGCGGTCTTCGCGGCCCTGGCGCTGCCGCCGGTCGTCGCGCCCGAGGGAACCTTCGCCCCCGGGCTTCCCGCTGCCGCCGCGACCGTTGCCGCGGCAGTCGCCTGGCGGACCCGCCAGGTTCTTCCCACGATCCTGACAGGCATGGGAAGCTACTGGCTCCTTCGGTGGATCGTGGGATAGGCAAGAGCGTTCGACTGTTTCCGCCTGTGGCGGATTCGGTGGGTCGGTTGTTCCCCGACCCCGGAACCACCGAACGCCCTTCCACGGGAATTCGGGTGGCTGATAACCGAGAAGGCGGGACCGTGGAATTCTGTTGCAACGGAGCGGGGCGTGAAGTATGGTCTCCCCGGCTTCACGCCTGATGGAACTCCACGTCCCTGCGCCCCACCGCTGAATGCTGCTATGCGACGACGCCCACGGAGTTGGATGGCTGTGCTGCTGATCGCCGGAGCGGGATCGTGCCTATCCCACGCTCCCGTGGCCGCGGCCGCCGCAACGACGCCGGTCCCCGGGGCCGAACGCTCGGGAAGACCCGCAGGCGGATTCGACCGGGCGGCGCTGCAGGCCGAGTTGTCCCGTCCCGTGGCGGCCCTGCAAACGCAGCCCACGGAGGCGTTGCGGACCCACGTCCAGCGGCTGGGAGACCTCCAGTTCGCCATGGAGCTGGCGGCGGATGTTTCGCCGGAAGAGCGACGCCTCTTGAACGATCGGATCCTGGCCCGGGTGGCCCAACTGGGCCTCCTGCTCCGCCAGCGCAGTGCCGAGGGGCACAATCCGGGAAAGGGCCGAGGCATCGCTGAAGCCGTCGGCGCCTGGTTTCCTGCGGCGGGCGATCTCCCCGGCATGCTCGTGGAGAATTCGGGCCTGCTGGTTCGCCTTTTCGGCGGCCTGCTCATCGCCTATGCCCTGGGGAGCCTGGCGGCGTCCCGCCGTGCGGCCAGATCAGGATCTTCCAGTGGCCGAGGGGGCTCCCCAAGGGATTGGATGGGCCCGGCGCCGGATCGTCCCGGGCGGCCAGAGGAAGAACCCACGATTACCGTGACCGAGATTCGCGAGGCGCTGGCGGCGGGGCACACGGTCCTGCTGGAGATGGGATCCGACATCGCGCCGTCGGAGCGCGGACACTTCCTGGAGCTGACCCGGCAGATGCGAGAGATCCTGGACGGGGTGGAGGGGCAGACCTACACTGTCTGGGAGGATCCGGCCCATCCGAACCGGTTCTATGAGTTGCTGGTGTGCCGGCAGGTCGGGATCCTGGACCGGCTCACGGCGACCGAGGGGCCGCTTCCCCGGCTGGCGGAAGGGATCGAGGGCTGCCGCGTCCCCGGAGGATTCGCCCTGCAGCGCGTCTGGTGGGACACGCTTCCGCAGCAGCAATGGGCGGCGCACTTCGCGCCGGTGCCGGAGGCTTCCGTGGCCCGCTGAGGGCCGGAGGGGGAATCCGGCTGCCATGGGTCCGCCCGGGCATTGGAGTCTGGCGGCGCCCGGTGGCCCGCCCTGAAATCGCTTCACATCGTCCAAGGGATGGCCTGACGTGAGACTCTGGAAGATGATCTATCAGATCTACCAGCGGAATCTCCTGGCGGAGATCCGCCGGGGAAAGCTGCCCCAGCACGTCGGCCTGATCCTGGATGGCAACCGGCGATACGCGCGGGCCGTCGGCCTTTCGGACATCCTGGACGGGCATCGCCTGGGGGCCAGCAAGCTGGAAGAAGTGCTCACGTGGTGCGGGGAGTTGGACATCCGCATGGTGAGCATCTGGATCCTGTCCACGGAGAACCTGATGCGGCCGCCAGAGGAGCTTTCGGGACTGCTCCGCCTGATCGAGAACAAGCTGCGGGATACGGCGCGGGATCCCAAGGTGCACAAGAAGCGGATGCGTATCCGGGTGATCGGCAAGCTGGATATCCTGCCGCCCTCCATGCGCAGCGCCATTCGCGAAGCGGAGGAGGCCACCCGGGACTACGACGGCTTCTTCCTGAACGTGGCCCTGGGATACGGGGGCCGGCAGGAGATCGCGGATGCGGTGCAGAGCCTGCTGCGGGACCGGGCGGCGCAGGGGATGTCACTGGAGCGGGCCATCGAGGAAGTCACGCCCGACAATCTCGGGAAGTACCTGTACACGTATGACCTGCCGGATCCCGATCTCATCATCCGCACCAGCGGCGAGGTGCGGTTGAGCGGCTTCCTGCTCTGGCAGAGCGCCTACAGCGAATACTACTTCTGCGACGCCTACTGGCCAGCCTTCCGGCGCATTGACCTCCTGCGGGCGATCCGCAGCTACCAGCAGCGGGAGCGACGCTTCGGCTCCTGACGGCTCCCTAACGGGCGGGCTTCCCCCCACCCAGCCAGGATGACGGGATCTTGCCGGTGCCCTGGCACATGCCGCAGGGAGCCGTGGGCGCCCACTGCTTCGGCACCTTCGGATTCGCCGGCCACTCGAAATATCCGCGCCCCCCGCAGCCGGGACACGGGACCGTGTTGTTCTGGCGCGACTCTCGCTTCATGCCTTGCACTCCGGGAGACGGGACGCATGGAGGGGTCCTCCGGCCGGCGGGGATGACATCCTGCGGCGCCGGAGGCCGACCGCAGAGGGCGGCGCTGCCTCCCACCCGTTACGAGAACCCGCCGAACCACCGGTTGTAGATCACCTTGATCTCGGCACCCGGAGGGCTGTCCCCGTAGAACCCGTCCGCCAGGCCGTCCAGCCCCTTGACCTGGTACATCCGGAACCGCTTGCGCTCCTCCCCGCCGTGAACGAACCGGGGGAATCGGTCCAGGTCGCAGAACCGGTGCAGTCCCTCCGCAGGCAGGATGC
>JACQXP010000052.1 GCA_016208645.1 Candidatus Methylomirabilota bacterium
AATGACCAATGAACCAATGACCAAATCCCCCCCCTCCCGCCCCTCTCCCCGCGGTGGGGGAGAGGGGCGGGGGGAGGGGAGGCCGCATTGGCCATTGGCTTGGGAATTGGTCATTGCAAGGTGCCGAGGGGGTCATGCAGACTGATCTGACGACCGGACTGTATATCTGCCCGGCGTGTGAAGAGGTCTTCGAGCTCAGCGACGAACTGCCGATCTGCGAGACGTGCCTGAGCGTTTTGGAGGGGTGCTCGCCCGGCGACGCCGAGGCAGAGATGCCTTGCCTGGTCAGCTGACCACAGGCTCCGGCGAGGATTCGCGAGAGTTGCTGTCACCGCTTGCCGGGACGCGGGCTGGGCAAGGCCGCCGGGTGTCACCGCGACCGGGGCGATTTTTCTTCTGGTGTCGACCCGGATAGCCAGTTGGAGGACCTGATTGCCTTCATGCGAGCGGGGTACATGCGAGAGGGGAGAGGAGGGCGAGTCGAAGTGAGGAAGTCCATCTCTGCTGCAGAGGCAGAAGAGGTGCTGCTTGGCCCCCGCCTGGCGGCCTGGCTCCCCGAGGCGGACTGGGAGTGGCGCGATCGGGTCAATTCAAATCTGTGGCCGTGCGAACTCCTTCCCCAGCGGAGGACGGCTCCGACGCCACCCACCTCCCTCCGTACCGTTCCTCCGGGAGACGAGCGCTGAGCCGAGAACACCCTCCGGGCTGCTCGCCGAGGTGTCTGGGGCCAGGCTTGCGTAATCGCGCTATTCAGTCTGATAAGGCCCCGATGGAACGCCCCTGCCAGGTCCGACGAGGGCGGATCTCCCGTGAATGTTGCCGTGCGGCGTCAAGAGGTCCGACGGCCCGGAACGGGTGGCAGGGTCTTTCGGCCTCGGGTGATGGGGAGTCGGGTGGCCTGCCAGGGCCGAGTGTCAGAGGTGGGGTCGGCAGCGGCAGAGCCGCCAACCAATCGGGCCATGGCCTGGTCAATGCGCCTGCCGATCTCGGGATCGGCGGTCGGGAGCAGGCAGGCGTCGTAGCGGCGTTCCAGCGTGTCCGCGGCGGGGGTTTCCTGGACGGCACCGTCGGACCTGGTCACGATGGTCAAGGCGGGCCGCGTGGCCGTCATGGCGGACCGGAGGCGGACCGACGAATCCAGACAGAAGGCTGCGACGAGGGGCGGGTAGACGGGCCAGGCCAGGGCCCAGGCCGGTACGTTGCGGTTCCGGCCGCCCGGAGGAAGCACCTGGGTCAGATCCCCGGGGAATCTCGCGACCGAGAGACCGGCCTCACGAATCTCGACCCAGCGGTCGGGGGCCCACATGGACAGCCAGGTGAGGGCCCGGTCGTCCTGCACCGCGCACTCGATGAACCCGATGGCGAAAGAGTCGGGACCGAATTGCCGGGAAGATGCGGGCGTGGGGATGCCCTGCTCGCCGAAGGACGGTCCCAGGCGCAGGAGTCTTTCGATCACCGAGAATTCCTCGAAGACGGCCTCATCGGGATGGGGGTAATACTTCATTCCAAGCCGGAACCAGAGGTATGGGCCGAGGCCGAGCAGGTTGCTTCCCCGCCTCGCGTCCATCACCTCCAGGGCATGGACGCCGCGCCGGCGATTGGACCAGAGGAAGTAGGCGGGCGCGGCCGCCGGGCTCTGACGCATTCGAGTGAATCCCCACCGTCGCCGAAAGGTCGGAAGGCTGAGGGCGCGCAGGAACTGGCTCTCCAATTCCCGGAAGGCCTTGAGGTGAACGGCCTCCTCTGCGGCGAGGGGCGCGGCGGCTGTCCTTGACATGCTGCCTCCCTGGCGGCTGATCCGGTCCCGATGCCAGAGTAGGCCTCCCGGAAGAATCCCGTCAACAGGAACCCAGACTTGATGACGTCCGCAGGACAATCGGATTGATTCAATCCAGATTTGTCAGTATGTGAGAGTCTTGCGCCATATCCCACAGACGACAGTCCGGAATCCTACGGACGCCCACCCAACCGCCGCTCGGAATTGGTGTGGCAGGCGGCTGAGGTATTTCTCGCAGCCCGGCGCGGCTTGCAATTCAAGCAGATAGGTAGAACGGGGCCCGCCGAGCCGTCCACCGCAGTCGAGCCCCCCGTGGCACAGGCATTGCTGCTTCCCCTACCGCCCATAGCCCGCGCATTGATGGAATCGGTTGGTCGCTCATCCGGTGACGACGTGAACCGACGCATGGATGCCGATCAGGATATTCCCGCCAACGCCCAGGCACTGCTCGATACCCTGGCTTCCACCGGAAAGACGGTCCGACTGGCCAGCCTCACCGGGGGGCTGGCTGACCTCGAGTTGCAGTGGGCGCGGCACGTGGAAGAGGCGGAGAACCGGCTGTTCCCGCGGCTCGTGGCCGGCGGACCCGAGGCGGATGGTCCCGTGGGATTCTGCCTGGCGGAACACGCCGCGCTCACCGCCCGGCTGGCCGAGCTGGCGGCCACCCGCCCGACGCCCGAGTGGTTCCGAGAGGCGGAACTCCTCATCGGCCGGTTGATCCAGCACCTGTTTATCGAGGCCCGCATTCTCCAGCCCCTGCCGGTCCGGACGGCCTCCGGGGCCGCCGCCCTGCGTGCCGACCATCCTCTCCAGGAGAAAGGGAAGCCATGATGGCCACTGCCACCAAGCTTCGCACCCGCGAGGACGTGCTGCAGGTCGCCCGGGCGGCGACCAAGAGTTATGTCAGCACGGCCGTGACCATCCAGATCAATGACGCCTGGTGCAAGGGCTGCACCATCTGCGTGGAGTTCTGCCCCAAGGACGTCCTGGTGATGAACCGCCTGGACAAGGTGGAGGTCAAGTCCCTGGAGGCCTGCACCAAGTGCATGCGCTGCGAGCAACTGTGCCCCGACTTCGCCATCGTGGTGTTCGGTGAACCGGGGAAGTCCAAGAGCTAGCCTTCTAAGGCAGGAGGGGGCGTGAGCACACAGACGAAATCCCGCCAGGTCAAGCTGCTCCAGGGGAACGAGGCGTGTGCCGAGGCGGCCATCGCGGCCGGGTGCCGGTTCTTCGCCGGCTATCCCATCTCGCCCTCCTCGGAGATTGCCGAGCACCTGTCGGTCCGCCTGCCCCAGGTGGGGGGTCGCTTCATCCAGATGGAGGACGAGATCGCCGCCATGGGCGCCATCCTGGGAGCGGCCATGACCGGGGCCAAGGTGATGACCGCCACCAGCGGCCCGGGGTATTCGCTGAAACAGGAGAACATCGGCTACGCCGTCATGGCGGAGATCCCCTGCGTGATCGTGGACGTCATGCGCGGAGGGCCCAGCACCGGCCTGCCCACCTCGCCGGCCCAATCCGACGTGATGCAGGCGCGCTGGGGCACCCACGGCGACCATCCGGCGGTGGCGCTGGCGCCGGCCTCGGTGCGCGAGGTGTACGACGAGACCATCCGGGCCTTCAACATCGCCGAGCGGTTCCGCATCCCGGTCACCCTGTTGGTGGATGAGATCATCGCCCACATGCGGGAGCGGGTGGAGCTGCCGGCCAAGGGGGAGATCGCGCTGTGGGAGCGGCCGCGGCCCACGGTTCCGCCGGACCAGTACCTGCCGTTCGGCGACACGCCGACGGGGGTGCCGCCCATGGCGAACTTCGGCGAGGGCTACCGGTACCACGTCACCGGCCTCTACCACGATCCCCGCGGCCTGCCCAAGGACAGCCCGGAGGTGGTGGACACCGTCATGCGGCGCCTGATGCGGAAGATCGAGCTGGGCACCCCGGACATCCTGAAGCACGAGGAGGTCCTGCTGGACGACGCCGCGCTGGGCATCGTGGCCTACGGCTCCTCGGCGCGCTCGGCCAAGGCGGCCATCCGGATGGCGCGCGCCCGGGGGATCAAGGCGGGACTCATGCGGCCCCTGACCATCTGGCCGTTCATCGAGGGGCCCGTGGCCGACCTGGCGAAGCAGGTGCGCCACATCATCGTGCCGGAGATGAACCTGGGCCAGCTCGTGCTGGAGGTCGAGCGGGTGGTGCGGGGCCGCTGCCCCGTCCACCGGGTGAACCGGGTGAGCGGGGAGCCCATCCCGCCGGACGAGATCCTGGCCAAGATCGAGGAGCTGGCCTAGAGATTTCGAATTTCGGATGTCGGATTTTCAAATCCGCAATCCAAGATCCGCAATCCAAAATCAGAAGAGGGGACGCGCGTGTTCGACTACGAAAAGTACCTGCGGCTGGAGATGTTCCCGCACATCTGGTGCCCGGGCTGCGGGGACGGCATCGTGATGAAGAGCCTGCTCCGGGCCATTGATCGGGTGGGCCTGCAGAAGGACGAGATCTGCATGGTCTCGGGCATCGGCTGCTCCAGCCGGCTCACGGGCTACGTGGACTTCAACACGCTGCACACCACCCACGGGCGGCCCCTCGCCTTCGCCACCGGGGTGAAGCTGGCCAAGCCGTCCCTCAACGTCATCGTGATCACGGGAGACGGCGACGCCCTGGCCATCGGCGGCAACCACTTCATCCACGCCGCCCGGCGGAACATTGACCTCACCGTGCTCCTGTTCAACAACGCGACCTACGGGATGACGGGAGGCCAGCTCGCGCCGACCACCCCGACCGGCAAGGTGGCCACCACGGCCCGGCAGGGGAGCATTGACCCGCCCTTCGACGCGTGCAAGCTGGCCATCGCGGCCGGCGCCAGCTACGTGGCCCGGGGGACCTCCTACCACAGCCAGCAGCTCGACCGGCTGATCGAGGGCGGGATCAAGCACAAGGGCTTCGCCTTGATCGAGATCCTGGAGAACTGCAACACCTACTACGGCCGGCCCAACAAGATCAGCCTGCTGGAGCTGCTCCAGTGGGAGAAGGACAACACGGTGAACGTCAAGGCGGCGGAGCGGATGACGCCGGAGCAGCTCCAGGGGAAGATCATCACCGGCGTCCTCCACCAGGCCGACCGCCCCGAATATGTGGCGCTGTACGAGGAGCACATCGCCCGGGTCAGGGCCAAGGCGACTGCGGCGGCGTAGGTGGGGGTGACCGACCCCCGTCAGGCATGCACGACGGACTGAACCTCGTCCACGCGGGGGATGGTCCCCCGCGGGGGATGGTCCCCTTCGGCGTGGCCGTGTTCGACAACGCGCAGGTCCGCCACGCCTTCTCCACGGGCGTCTTCAAGCTGAAGTTCGAGTAGTCCGCACCGCGACGATTGCCGGGAGGGGATCTCCCCCTCCCGGCGGTCGCGGGACTCCGGCGCGAGGCAGACGTTCCCGGTTCCCCGGGCAGGGAGCAACGTCCAATGAGCTACCGCTATGAGATCCGGTTGAGTGGCGAGGGTGGGCAGGGGATCGTCCTGGCGGGCGTGATCCTGGCGGAGGCAGCCGCCATCTACGACGGCAAGAACGCGACCCAGACCCAGGTCTACGGGCCGGAGTCCCGGGGGGGCGCCAGCAAGGCCGAGGTCATCATCAGCGACGAGGAGATTGACTACCCCAAGGCCATCGCGGTGGACCTGCTCCTGGCATTGACGCAGGCGGCCGCGGATAAATACGGCCACGACCTGAAGCCCTCGGGGATTCTGGTGGTGGACTCGACCAAGGTGGTGAACGTCCCGAGCGGGGATTTCGCGGTGCACCGGCTCCCCATCATTGATACGGCAAAGGACACGGTGGGCAAGGCCATGGTGGCCAACATCGTCTCCCTGGGGGTCATCACCGGCCTGTCCAAGGTGGTCTCGCGCGAGGCCATCGAACGGGCGGTCCTGGCCCGGGTGCCGAAGGGCACCGAGGAGTTGAACCGCCGCGCCCTGGAGGCGGGGTTCAGCCTGGCCGGCGGCGCGCCCTCCGCCTGAGCCGGTGATTTTCGATTGTCGAATTCCGATTGCCGATTGATCCATCCTTTCCGCGTACGCACTCCGTGGTCTCCTTCCCCAACCACCGACGCCCGCCTTCACCCCGACAGCGACAGGGGGATCCGACAGCGATGGATCGAGGTGTTTCGCTGTCCCTGTCGCTATCGCTGTCGGCTTTCCTGATCCCTGCCCCCCGACCCCCGCTCCTGAGACAAAGGGTCTCAGGTTTCCACAGGACTGAGACAGCAGGAGATGTGGGACCGTGGCACTCGGAAATGAGTGACCGGCGGGGTGGGGTCTCGAGTCATCCAGGGCCATGAAACTCGCCGTTTCTACGTGACTTTGGGTCGCCGGCGGCACGCATCGGGGGTCATGCCCCTGGATCCGCCTCCTCGCCCCCCGTGGCATTGGCTTTGCAATCCTCCATGGAGGGAAGTGTGTGGTGGACTCGTCACAGAGATTGAGAGCGGGGGCATGAAGGCCATGAGCGCGCACCTGCTTATCGTCGAGGATGATCCTGAGATGCGGGACCTTTTGCGGAAGGTCCTGGAGAAGGAAGGCTACCGGATCTCCGTGGCGGGGGATGGGCGTGAGGCCACGACCTCGCTTTCCCGGAAGCCGTTCGATCTCGTCGTCACGGACTTGTTGATGCCCGACGACGGCGGGCTGGAGCTTCTGCGGGCCATCCGCCAGACTCACCCCACCCTGCCCGTGATCATCATCACCGCCTTCGGGGATTGGGGAAGCTACAGCCGGGCTCTGGAGCTGGGGGCCGCGGCCTTCATCAGCAAGCCGCTGAAGATGGCGGAGTTGATCGCCGCCATCCAGACGGCCTTGGCCGGGCGCGGCGCTGGCCAGGCGGTCTGAGGGACATGAACCTATCGCCGCTCTGAGGGGGCGCCATGCTGCCGATCCGACGGATCCTGTTTCCCACGGACTTCTCAGAGCACGCGGAGTACGCCTGGACCCACACCCTGACCTTCGCCCAGGAGTTCGGCGCGGAGGTGCACCTGCTCCACGTGGTCGCGCCGCCCCCGCGCCTGACGGAGGCGTACGCGGTGAATTTCGACCCGGAGAAGATGGTGAAGGACCTCACGGCCGAGGCGAACACCGCCATGGACCGGCAGGTGGAGGCGGCCAAGGGCCGGGGGCTGATCTTTCACCGGGAGGTCCGGGTGGGGTTGGACTTCCGCGAGATCATTGATTACGCCACCAAGCACGAGATGGATCTCATCGTGATGGCCACCCACGGCCGGACCGGCCTGGCGCACGTCCTCCTGGGCAGCGTGGCGGAGAAGATTGTGCGCAAGGCGCCATGCCCGGTCCTGACCGTCAAGCACCCGTCCATGCGGGTCGGGACCCCGTAGGACCGCGCGCGGGAGGGCACCCATGTTCGCCCGGATCCTGGTTCCCCTGGATGGCTCTCCGCTGGCAGAGGCGATCCTGCCCGAGGTGGTGGACCTGGCCCGGCTGCACGGGGCGGAGGTCCTGCTGCTGCGGGTGGCGTTGGTCCACGCCCTCCCCAGCGTGGACCAGACGGAGGCGCAGGTCCGCGCGGTGGAGGAGGCCGAGGGGTACCTGGCCGAAATCGAGCGACGGCTCGCGGCCCAGGGCCTGCCGGTGCGCGGCGCCGTCCGGTACGGGCGCGCCGTCGAGGAGATCCTGGATCACGCGCAGTGGCAGCGGGCCGACCTCATCGCCATGTCCACCCACGGGCGCAGTGGGATCCAGCGCTTCATGCTGGGCAGCGTGGCCGAGGCGGTCGTGCGGGCTGCCCCGGTGCCGGTGCTCCTGCTCCGGGGCAGGACCCTGGCGGTGCGGCAGGAGGCCGCCGAGGCCCGCCCGTGCCCGGCGGAGCTGGCCGCGCCCGCCATTCATCACATCCTGTGCCCGGTGGATTTCTCCGAGTGTTCTGATCGGGCCATGGAATACGCCGGGGCCCTGGCCCAGCGGTTCGGGGCGGACCTGACGGTCCTGCATGTCGTCTATGACCCCCTGGATGTCACCGGCTCGCACATCCCTCACCCGCCCCTGGAACAACTGCGCGAGGAGATGGTTCGCGAGGCGGAGCACACGTTGCATGACCGGGTGGACCGCACGCTCCACTTCCTGCCGCGCGCCAAGATCGCGGTGGTGGCGGGGTCGCCTTTCCGGCAGATCATCCACTACGCCCGGGAGCACCACATGGACCTGATCGTGATGGGAACCCAGGGCCTCCGCGGGCTGGATCGCCTGATCATGGGCAGCACGGCCGAGCGGGTCGTGCGCACGGCCCCATGCCCGGTCGTCAGTATTCGCGCCGCGGCCTAGCCCCGCCGGGGCGGGGGAGGCCGGGCGTTGGGTCCCCCGTCCGCGGCGGGTGTCCGCGGGCGGAACGGGCCGAGGAGGAGAGCCATGCTGGTCGAGAAGCGGATGAAGCGCGATCCGGTGACGCTGGGCCCCGAGGACTCGTTCCGGCACGCCATGACCCTCATCCGCCAGAAAGGCATCCGCCATCTGCCCGTGGTGGAGGGGGGCCGGCTGGTCGGCATCCTCACCGACCGGGATCTGCGACAGGCTGCGCCCTCGCCGGCCACCAGCCTGGAGATCCACGAGCTGCACTACCTCCTGGAGAAGATCAAGATCCGGGAGATCATGACCCGGAAGGTGTACACCGTCACCCCGGATAGTCCCATCGAGGAGGCGGCGCGCCTGATGTTGCAGCACAAGATCGGCGGCCTGCCCGTGCTGCAGGACGGGGGCCTCGTCGGGATCATCACCGAGACCGACATCCTCACCGCCTTCGTGGAGGTGATGGGCATCCAGCAGAACCAGACGCGGCTGGAGCTGGTCCTGGAGGATCGCCCCGGGGCCTTCCTGGACGTGTGCCGGATCATCCAGGAACAGGGCGGCGACATCGTGAGCGTGGTCACCGCCACGGCCGCCCACCGCGGCGAGGAGAAGAAGGTCCTGGTGTTCCGCCTGGACGGGGTGACGGTGGACCCGCTGCTGGTGCACCTGGAGGCCGGAGGCCACACGGTCCTGTCGGCCATCAGTTGAGGTCCCGTTTCCAATTTTCAGTTTCCATCGTCCGACGGTCACTCGAGGACAGCATGCTCGACGGTTTCTTCAAGCCCAATGCCGTGGTGGTGATCGGGGCCTCGCGGGACGAGGGGAAGGTCGGTTTCAGCATCGTGAACAACCTCGTCCAGGCGGGGTTTCCCGGGCCGATCTATCCCGTCAACCCCAAGGCCAGCGAGATCCGCGGTCTCCTGTGCTATTCGGATCTCACCCAGGTGCCGGACGGGGCGGACCTGGCGGTCCTGGTCATCCCGCCCAAGGT
Source organism: Candidatus Methylomirabilota bacterium (assembly GCA_016208645.1). GTDB lineage: Bacteria > Methylomirabilota > Methylomirabilia > Methylomirabilales > 2-02-FULL-66-22 > 2-02-FULL-66-22. The sequence goes on from JACQXP010000052.1 coordinate 9,112, forward strand.
GTGCCTGCCCACGCTGGAGGCGTGCGCGGCCCGGGGGATCCGGTCGGCCATCGTGATCTCGGCCGGCTTCAAGGAGGTCGGCGGCGAGGGGACCGAGCTGGAGAAGGCCCTGCGGGCGCGCGTGCGGGAGCTGGGGATCCGGGTGGTGGGCCCCAACTGTTTGGGGGTCATTGACACCAAGAGCCGCCTGAACGCGACCTTCGCGGCCGGCATGCCCCCCGCGGGCGAGATCGCCTTCCTCTCCCAGTCGGGGGCGCTCTGCACGGCGATCCTGGACTGGGCCATCGGGAACGACGTGGGATTCTCGAAGTTCATCAGCCTGGGGAACAAGGCGGACACCTCCGAGGTGGACTTCATCGAGGCCCTGGCGGCGGACCCCGAGACGCGCGTCATCCTGGGCTACATCGAGGGGGTGGAGAACGGCCAGCGGTTCATGCAGGCCGCCCATGCGGCCAGCCGGGTCAAGCCCCTCATCATCGTGAAGTCGGGGGGCACCGCCGCGGGCGCCCGCGCCGCCTCGTCGCACACCGGGACGCTGGCCGGCTCCGAGAAGGCCTTCGGCGCCGCCTTCCGGCAGTCGGGGGTCATCCGGGCGGAAAGCATCGAGGAGCTGTTCAACTTCGCCCGGGCCTTCGCCTCCCAGCCGCTGCCCACGGGGCCGCATCTTTGCATCGTGACCAACGCCGGCGGCCCGGGCATCATCGCCGCGGACGCCGTGGAGCGGTCCACGGTGAAGATGGCGATGCTGGCGCCCGAGACGGTGGAGCGGCTGCGCGCGGCGTTACCGCCCACGGCCGCGCTGTACAACCCCGTGGACGTCATCGGGGACGCCAGGCAGGATCGCTACCAGGCGGCGCTGGAAGCGGTGGCGGCCGACCCCGGCGTGGACGGGGTGCTGGCCCTCACCACGCCCCAGGCCATGACCGAGAACGACAAGTTCGCCGAGGTGGTCGGCCAGACGGCGAAGCAGACCGGCAAACCATTCTTCACCGCCTTCATGGGCGAGGCGAGCCTGGGGAAGGCCCGCGCGGTCCTGCGCAACTACGGCATCCCCCAGTACCCGTACCCGGAGCCGGCCGTGCGGACCTTCGAGGCCATGCTCCGCTACCGCCAGTGGCAGGAGTACGCGCCGGTGCCGCCGCGCGAGTACGCGGTGGAGAAGGGGCGCGTGGCGCTCACGATCCTGGAGGCCCGGCGCGCGTCCCGGACGCAACTGGGCGAGCGGGAGGCCCGCGAGGTCATCGCTGCCTACGGCCTGCGCCTGCCGCAGAACGTGCTGGCCCGGACGGTGGACGAGGCGGTGGCGGCCGCGACCGCCATGGGGTTCCCCGTCGCCCTGAAGATCGCCTCGCCGGACATCCTGCACAAGACCGACGTGGGCGGCGTCCGGCTCCATCTGGCGGATGCCGACGCGGTGGCCCGGGGGTTCGCGGCCATTGACGCCAGCGTGCGCCGCTTCTTCCCCCACGCCGCCATCCAGGGCGTCGCCGTTCAGGAGATGGTCGTGGGCGGCAAAGAGGTCATCCTGGGCATGACCCGCGACCCGCAGTTCGGGCCGCTCCTGATGTTCGGCCTGGGCGGCATCTACGTGGAGGTCCTGAAGGACGTGGCCTTCCGGGTGGCCCCCATCGGCCCGGACCAGGCCGAGGCCATGATCCGCGAGATCCGCTCCTTCCCGCTGCTGCGGGGCGTGCGGGGGGAGAAGCCGTCGGACCTCCACGCCATCGTGGAGGCCCTCTGCCGGCTGTCCCAGCTCTGCGTGGACTTCCCCGAGGTACTGGAGCTGGACGTGAACCCGTTGCTGGTCAAGGCCGAAGGCGAGGGGGCGGTGGCGATCGACGCCCGGCTGGCCCTGGCAGCCTAGGAACTCATTTTCGATTTCCGATTGTCAATTGCCGATTATTTTCTGCAGGTCGGCCATGAGCAATCGGAAATCGCAAATCGCCAATCGAAAATCGGAGGTCGGTCATGCAAACGTTGTTCATCGGCTCGACGGCCGGCAATTCCGGCAAGACCATGATCACCGTGGGGCTGGGCCTGGCGCTGAAGGAGAGCCGGTACAAGGTGGGCTACCTCAAGCCCCTGGGGAAGATGCCGACGACCTCCAACGGGAAGGTGGTGGACGCGGACGCCCAGTTCCTCAAGGGGATCCTGCAACTCCAGGAGCCGCTGGACCAGATCTGTCCCGTGGTGCTGACCCAGGACCTGGTGGCCCGGGGACTCCGGGGCGAGGCGCCCGACCTGCACTCCCGGATCCAGCAGGCCTACGAGGCCGTCTCGATGGGGAAGGATGTCACGCTCATCGGGGGGGCCGGCTCGCTGGCCGACGGCGCATTCCTCGGGATCTCGGGGACACGGCTGGCGAAGGAGTTCCGGGCGTCGGTCCTTCTGATTGATCCCTACCTCAACGAGGTCTGCCTCGACTGCATCCTGACGGCCAAGGAGGCGCTGGGGGAGCGCCTGATGGGGGTGGTCCTGAACCGCGTCACCCCCCAGAGCCTGCCCGAGGTGGAGCAGATGGTCGTCCCCTTCCTGGGGGCCAAGGGGATCGAGGTGCTGGGCGTGCTGCCGCTGGACCGCGTCCTGGACGCGGTGACCGTCCGCCAGCTCACCGAGATCCTGGACGGCAAGGTGATCTGCGCCCACGAGCGGCTGGATGAATTCGTGGAGCGGTTCAGCGTGGGGGCCATGGACGTGGACGCCGCCCTGGGCTACTTCCGGAAGCTGCCCAACAAGGCCGTCATCACCGGGGGGCACCGGGCCGACATCCAGCTCGCGGCGCTGGAGACCTCCACCAAGTGCCTCGTCCTCACCGGCGATCAGATGCCCAACGAGATCATCATCGCCCGGGCGCGTGAGGTCGGCGTCCCCATGATCAGCGTCCACTACGACACCCTGACCACGGTGGAGAAGCTGGAGGCGGTCCTGGGGCGGATCCGGATCCGGGAGGAGCGGAAGGTCCAGCGCGCGCGGGAACTCCTGCGGGAGCGGCTGAACTACCGGCGGATCATCCAGAAACTGGGGCTGCAGTAGGGTGCAAGGATGGCCTGCCCTGCGAGGTGAGCATTACCGTATTGGGTGAGGGGCACGCCGTGCCCGGTTCGGAGCGGTTCCGATTTCGGAGCATCAG
>JACQXP010000053.1:0-10332 GCA_016208645.1 Candidatus Methylomirabilota bacterium
GATCCGCCTCCGGCGGGCCAGCGGAAGGGAGGCCAGCTCCCCGCACAGCGTCGCGACCCGATCGCGGGTCAGCCGGTGCCCGTTCACCCGCTCCGGGTCATAGGGATCCAGCGCGAGGTCAATGGCTGCCAGGCTGGTCACCGTGCCCGCCGTGCCCACGAAGGCCAGGCCCGGATGCAGCGCGGCCGAGACCAGGTCCGGAAGATCCCGGGTGCGAACACGCGCCACTCTGCTGGCCACCACGTCGCGGACCGCCGCCAGGTCCCCCGGCAGCGGCGGATCGGCCTTCAGGTGCGCCTCCGTCAGCGTCACCGCCCCCAGGCCGGTGCTCACCGTCGCCCGCACCTCGGCCCCGTCGGCCAGGAGGAACTCCGTGCTGCCTCCGCCGATGTCCATCAGCAGCCAGGGGCCACGGCCGAGCGGGACAGCCGCGCGCACGCCAAGGAGGGTGAGGCGCGCCTCCTCCTCTCCGGAGACGGCGCGCACCTCGAGTCCGGCCTCGCGCCGGGCCAGGGCCAGGAACGCCTCCCGATTCGTCGCCTCGCGAAGGGCGCTGGTCCCGACCACGGCGATCCGGGTGGCCGCGTGGGATTCGGCGGCCCGGCGGAAGCGCCGCAGGGCGGCCAGGCTTCGCCGGATGGGTTCGGGCTTGAGCTTCCGGTCGGGCAGCAGCCCCTGGCCGAGGCGGGTGATCTCCTGGGCCGCAAACACGGGTCGGAATCCCCCGGCGCCGTCCGGCTCGCCGACCACGAGCCGCACGGTATTCGTTCCCAGATCGATCGCTGCTACTCGCATCATCACGCCATTGTCGAATTGTGATTTTCGATTGGCGATTTGCCGGAGGCTCAATCGGCAATCGCAAATCCGAAATCGAAAATCCGGGGCGGCGCTAGCCGTCCCGGGCGGCGAGCTTCTGGGCGAGGGACTTGTCCGGGGTCACGATGATGGTCTTCTCCTGGCTGATGGTGACCAGGCCGGGCTTGGCCTTCCTGGGCTTGCGCACGTATTTCCGCAGCGTGTAGTCCACGGCGACTTTCCCGTGCTCACGGGCCCGGCTGTAGTAGGCCGCCAGTTGGGCCGCCTGGATCAGGGTGCGCCGGGGGACGCCGTTTGAGCGGTTTGGAACGCGGACGACCACGTGCGAACCCGGATGCCCCTGCGCGTGCAGCCAGAGGTCCTGGGACTTGGCCAGGTGCTGGGTGAGGTAGTCGTTCCCCTGGGTGTGCCTTCCGACCAGGATGGGGAGCCCGTCGGATGAGACGAAGCGGCGAGGCTCCAGACCCGTCTCACCCGTTCGCCCGGGGCGGCCAGGCTTCCGGGGCGGACGGTGACCAGCAGGCGCCTGCTTCGATCGTCCCCGCCCGGGGGCGGACCGAACGGCGAGCATCGCCCGATCCTGGGGGGCCAGCAGGCGACGGGCCGCCTCGATCTCTTTCTGGATGGTCTCCAGAGTCTCCAGGCTGGACGCGTCGGCGACGCGCTCGGCCCAGGCGTGCACCTGCCCCAGTTCCGCCTCGGTCTCGGCCAGCCGGGCCTCCACGCGGATGGCGCCGCGCCGCCCCCGCCGCGCCGCCTTGAAGAACCGCTCGGCATTGGCTGCCGGCGAGAGGGCCGGGTCCAGGGGGATGGTGATGGTGGAGCCGGGTCCCGCGGCATAATCCTGAAGGGTGACCTCGGTGGCCCCCCGGGGGACGGCGTCCTGATGGGCCATGAGGACCTCGCCCATGCGGCGCGAGAGGTCGGCGCGGCCGAACTCCAGCGATTCGGCGGCAAGCTTGGCCCGGCGGGATCGCAGCCGGACCTCCAGCCGGCGCAGGAGCTGTCGCAGCATGGTCTGGTGGCGGGTGACGTCCTGCTGCTGGGTCAGATGGCTCGCCAGGCGCTTCAGCATCTCGCCCAGGGATGGGTACGGCTGCTGCTGGGCCTCCGGCACATGCCGCAGCCGGACGGGAGAGGCGGCCACCGGGCGGCCGGCACTATCCAGGAGCAGGTGCGGCGTCCAGGGGCCGGTTTCGATCTCACGGATCAGGTCCAGGAGGGCCCGGGCCAACTCCGAGGCGCCGTGAGGAACGGGGGCGCGTGCCACGACTTCCTTTGCCCACGCGTCCGTCAGGCCCGCGAGGCTCTGCCGCAGGGCGACGCCCGGGCTGAGACCAGCGGCAAGGGGCGGCGCCAGCACCGCGCCGATCGCCTCGACGGTTCCCAGGAGGCGCGGGTCCGGCCGCGCCGACGCCAGAGGCGCCCGATATGGCTGCTCCGGTTCGATGGATCGCCCGTTGGCCGCCGGGTCGTGCCGTGCCGCCTCCAGGATCTGCCCCGTCATCCGATCCACCAGGATGAGGTTGGGGTGGCGTCCGAACAGCTCCGCGATCAGGAGGCAGCCCGCCTCACCGGCGGGCAGAGGGTAGCCGAATTCCAGGCTGACCACGCGGTCGAGTCCGTGATGGGTCACGGCTTGCAGGCTCGCCCCCGGGAGCACCCGCCGGGCGACCTGGGCGAGGGCGGAGAGGGTCGCCGCCCTGGCAGGCCGGCCCGCAGCGCGAGACAGCCGGGGGAACTCGTCGCCGGCCGAGACCAGCAGCGACTCCTCCCCGGCCGGCGTCGTGAACTCGATCCACAGGCCGTGTGCTCCGGCCGGCTGTACGCCCCGCACGCTGGCCCCGGTGAGGGCGCGCGTGAGGTCCTGAATCACCGCCAAGAGGGTCAAGGCATCCATGCCGCGCACTATACTCCAGGATGGGAGGCGTGCCAAGGCCCCTCGAAGTCGCCAGTATGCTGAGCCGCGTTTCATTGACACCCCCGCCGACCCTGAGTAGACTGTCGCCGCGTGATTCTTGGAATTCGGTCCGACTCGGTCCGGGGGAGGCATTCATGGCGGTGACGATTGATCTCGGGGGGAAGGTGGCGCTGATCACGGGGGCGGGCCGGGGCATCGGGCGCGAGACCGCACGGCTCATCGCGGCGGCCGGCGGCCGGGTGGCGATCGTGGATCTCCTGGAGGACTCGGCCAAGGCGGCCGCGGCCGAGATCGCGAAAAGCGGGGGCCAGGCCATCGGGGTGTCGGCCGACGTGACGAAGCCGGCCGACGCCCTGCGCATGGTCGAAGAGGCGCTGCGTGCCTTCGGGCGATTGGACATCCTCGTGAACAATGCGGCGCGCTGGACGGTCAAGCCCTTCAAGGACCTGACCCCTCAGGATTACGACACCGACATCGGCATCGCCCTCCTCGGCACGCTGCACAGCACCCGCGCGGCCGTGGACGCGCTGGTGAAGCAGGGGTCCGGCCGGATCATCAATGTCGTGTCGGACGCAGGCCGCGTGGGGGAGCCGTTCCTGACGGTGTACTCGGCGGCCAAGGCCGGCGTCATCGGGTTCACCAAGGCCCTGGCCAAGGAGCTGGGCCGGTACAACATCACGGTCAATGCCGTGGCGCCCGGGACCACGCGCACTCCCGGCGCCCAGGAGTTCATCCAGGGGGTCGGCGAGGAGAAGATGGTGAAGGCCTATCCGCTCAGGCGGCTGGGCGAGCCCCGGGACATCGCCAGCGCCATCCTGTTTTTCGCCTCGGATCTGGCCGGCTACGTGACCGGCCAGATCCTGAGCGTGAGCGGCGGCTACAGCACGGCCGGGTAGCACGGGGGGCGGGGTGGGTCATCCTGATCGCCAAGGGATGGATGCGCCTGAGGGCCTCGCAGGGCCGCCCGGGCGAGCGTGCCTCGGCGGCCGCCGTTGACAACGCACCCCACATCCGATAAGATGCAAATACCGCTAGGGGAGCAGGCGCTGAGAGTCGCCGTCCGGATGGACGGGGCAACCCTCTGAACCTGACCCGGGTAATACCGGCGTAGGGAAGCGGGCGACGCAACGAGCCAACCGCGGCATCTCCTCTGGGGGCCGCGGTTTCTCATTTAAAGAGCCGAGAGCCGTGAGCCAAGAGAGGTGCGGCGACTCAAGCGGTACTCGGCTCTCGACTCTCGGCTCTAGGCTCTTCGAGCGATGAAACGACGCTATCCGGATCGGCCGATCATGGCGGTGGGCGCCATCGTGGTGAAGGACGGGCACGTGCTCCTGGCCCGGCGAGGCAAGGAGCCGAGTTATGGGCTCTGGTCCGTGCCCGGGGGCGCGGTGCGCCTGGGCGAGGGGCTGAAGCCGGCCGCCCAGCGCGAGATCCGGGAGGAGTGCGGCATCGAGATTGACGTCGCGGACGTGGTCGAGGTGGTCGAGCGGATGGTGCGCGACGCCGGCGGGCGGATCCAGTACCATTACATCATCGTGGATTACCTGGCGCGCTGGGTGAGCGGAGACCTGGCGCCGTCGTCCGATGTCCTGGAGGCGCGCTGGGTGCCGCCCGAGGAGTTCCCCCGGTACCAGATGACCACGGGGACGGCCGAGGTGGTGCATCGAATTCTGGCGGCCGGGAAACGGGCTGGCGTCAACTGATGGAGAGCTGAGAGCCGAGAGCCGAGAGCCAAGAGGGGACGGCGAAGGTCGGAAGGGGACCTGATGGATTCCGCCGGAACTCGCTGTCGGCGGACGCCGAGTCATTGCCATGGAAATTCGGTTGAACGGTAAGGTGCGGGAGGTGGCGGAGGGGATCACGATCCGGCGGCTGCTGGACGAGCTGGGGCTTCATCCGATGCGCGTGGCGGTCCAGCGGAACCTGGACATCATCAAGCGCGAGCGGTACGGGGAGGTCGTCTTGCAGCCGGGGGACACGCTGGAGGTCCTCACTTTCATGGCGGGCGGTTGAGAGTGGGGGTCGGGGGCCAGGGGTCGGGGATCAGGGAATGGCACCGGCTCCTGGCGTCCAATTGGGGGACGGGAGGTATGTCATGCGGAACGGGGCAACGCTGAAATTCGGCGGGAGGGAGTTCCACTCTCGGCTGATCGTGGGCACCGGGAAGTACCCGGACTATCACACCATGCAGAGGGCGCTGGAGGCATCCGGGGCGGAACTGGTGACCGTGGCGGTCCGCCGGGTGAACCTGGACCGGACCCAGGAGTCGCTCCTGGACTACATTGACCTCAAGCGGTATACCCTGCTGCCGAACACCGCCGGCTGCTATACCGCGGAGGAGGCCGTCAAGTACTCCCGGCTGGCTCGGGAGGTGGGGATGTCGGAGATGGTCAAGCTGGAGGTCATCGGGGACCAGCGGACCCTCTTCCCCGACAATGAGGAATTGCTGCGCGCCACCCGGATCCTGGTCAAGGAGGGATTCATCGTCCTCCCCTACACCAACGATGACCCCGTCATGGCCAAGAAGCTGGAGGACGCCGGCGCCGCCGTGGTGATGCCCCTGGGGGCGCCCATCGGCTCGGGGCTGGGGATCCGGAACCCCCACAACATCCTGATCATCCTCCAGTCGGTGCAGGTGCCCGTGATCGTGGATGCCGGGGTCGGGACCGCGTCGGACGCCGCCATTGCCATGGAGCTGGGCTGCGACGGTGTCCTGATGAACACCGGGATCGCCGGGGCCAAGGACCCCGTGATGATGGCGGAGGCGATGCGCAAGGCCGTCGAGGCCGGGAGGCAGGCCTACCTGGCCGGGCGGATTCCGAAGAAGCTCTACGCCACCGCGTCCACGACCATGGAGGGCATGATCGAGTAGATCTGAGAGAGCCGAGGTTCGAAATTCGAAATTCGAAATTCGAAATTCGAAATGCCAGGTCCTGGGGGGTCTCCCTGGTGACCGATCGCCACCAGACGGGGGGCCGCGACCTCCTGGAGGTGGTGGGCCTGGCCCTGCGGGCCGGCGTGCGCGCGGTCCAGCTTCGGGAAAAGGACCTCGCCACTCGCGACCTGTATCATCTCGCCGGGAAACTCCTCGCGGTGACCCGGGCGGCCGGGGCGGCGCTCTTCATCAACGATCGGGTGGATGTGGCCATGGCGCTTCCGGCGGACGGGGTCCATCTGACGCGGCGAAGCCTTCCCCCCAAGGAGGCCCGCGAGCTGCTGGGGCCGGCGGGACTCATCGGCGTCTCCTGCCATTCCCTGGCCGAGGTCCGGGAGGCGGTGGACGGCGACGCGGACTTCGTCGTCCTCGGGCCGATCTTCGAGACGCCCTCGAAGATGCCCTACGGCCCCCCCCTGACGACGGCGCTCTTGCAACAGGCACGGGCGGCGACTACACTCCCGATCCTGGCGATCGGGGGGATCAATACGGCGCGGATTCCCGACGTGATGGCGGCGGGGGCCGACGGGGTCGCCGTGATCTCCGCGGTGATGGCCGCCGCGGACCCTGGCGCCGCTGCCGCCGAACTCCTCGCGGCGTGGAGGCAGGCAACTAGGCAACTGGGCACCTAGGCAACTGGGCTCTTCCCAGTTGCCCAATTGCCAAGTCGCCGAATTGCCGTCGTTTCATGTGGATCATCGTGGACGGGTACAACGTCATCCGGCAGTGGCCTGAACTGGCCATGTTGGATCGGGGCGACCTCCAGTCGGGCCGGGAGGCCCTCCTGCATGAGCTGCAAACGTACCGGCGGGGCAAGGGACACCGGATCACGGTGGTCTTCGACGGCCGGGAGCAGGGAGGGTTCTCGGAGGCCGGCGAGAACGTCGGTGGAATCAGTGTGCGGTATTCGAGGCGAGGAGAGACGGCCGACCTCGTCATCGCCCGCCTGGTGGCCGAGGGTGGCGAGGGGGCCGTCGTCGTCAGTTCCGATCGGGAGATTGCGGACGCCGCCCGCCGGCGGGGTGCCGCCTGGCTGTCCGCCCCGGAGTTCATGGCCCGGGTGGAGGCGAGTCGCCTGGTGTCCCTGAAGGGCGGCGAGGAGGAAGACCCGCCGGAGAAATCGGGCAAGGGGACCCCGCGGCGCCTTCCCAAGGCCGAGCGGCGGAGGCAACGGCGGCTGAAGGCCCTCTGACATGACGAGGTCCGGCGCATCGGACAGATCAGGCCTGCACACCTCATGGTACGAGGAGGAGCGACTCATGCCGTCCACACAACCCGATCAGATCGTGGATCTGCGCAGCGACACCGTGACCAAGCCGACTCCCGAGATGCGGCGGGCCATGGCAGAGGCGGAGGTGGGGGACGACGTGTTCGGCGAGGATCCCACGGTGAATCGCCTGGAGGCGGCCGCGGCCGAGCGCCTGGGGAAAGAGGCCGGCCTCTTCGTCGTCTCCGGGACCATGGGGAACCAGGCCAGCCTGATGGCGCAGACCCAGCGGGGGGATGAGGTCATCCTGGACGAGTCGTCTCACATCTTCAATTACGAGGTGGCGGCGCTGGTGGTCCTCTCGGCCGTGCAGCCGCGGACGCTGCGCGGGCACTTCGGTATCCTGGATCCCGAGGAGATCCGGCGAGCCATCCGGCCGCCCAACATCCACGCGCCGCGCAATACCCTCATCGCCGTAGAGAGCAGCCACAACCGGGGCGGCGGTACGTGCTATCCCCCGGAGACCCTGCGCGAGATCCGGCGGATCGCCACCGCCAACGGGATGGCCGTGCACCTGGATGGCGCCCGGATCTTCAATGCGAGCATCGCGACCGGGACCCCCGTGCGCGAGTTGGCCGCCCAAGCCGACTCGGTGACCTTCTGCCTGTCCAAGGGGCTCGGGGCGCCGGTCGGATCGGTGGTGGTGGGGACGCGCGCCTTCATTGACCGGGCCCGGCGGGCACGCAAGATGTTCGGTGGGGGCATGCGGCAGGCGGGCATCCTGGCCGCGGCGGGCGTGGTCGCGCTGGAGACGATGGTGGACCGCTTGCGGGAGGACCACGAGAACGCCCGCGTCCTGGCGGAGGGCCTGGCCAGCCTGCCGGGGATCGTGATTGACCTGTCCCGGCTGCAGACGAACATCGTGATCTTCAACGTGAAGCGGAAGGATCTGGACGCGCCCGGCCTCATCGTCAAGCTGGCGGAACACGGAATCAAGGCGTTCGCCACCACCCCGGATTCCATCCGCATGGTGACCCACAAGGACGTGGACCGGGCGGGGATCCTGCGGACGCTGGAGGTCCTGCGGACGATCCTCGGCTGACTCGATCTTCTTCCGGCCTTCCTGTCGGGAAATACGAGAGCCCTGGGTGAGGTGCCCAGGGCTCTTCGCGTCTCACCGGGGATTCCCAGGCGTCCGTCCTCGCGCTTCATTTCCTCCGGGAGGGCGCGTTATTCCAGGCTGCCTCGCCCTCCCTCACCGTCCGAGGATGTGATAGGCGTCCCACCGGGTGCCCCCGGGCGGAAACGGGGCAGCCTCCAGGTCGGGGGGCAACCCGGGGGCCAGTCTGTGAAGCTGGCCGGTTCGGACGTTGAGGAACCGCGTGGCATCGAGCGCCACGTAGTCCCAGGCCTCGGCGGGGTTCCGGTCGGGGAAGATCAGTGGGGCGCCGCTCCAGGGGACCCAACGCCAGCTCCGATCCGACTCATTCACCAGGAAGACCCCGTATGGGTTGCCGCTCACCGCTTCCGCCACCGCCGCGCCGGTGTCGCTGTAGACTGAGCTTGCGGTCTCGACGTCGAGGTCCCACTGCACCAGCCAGACGCGCTCTGTGCCCGGTCCGGGCGCGGACCGCGAGGACCATTCCCGCGCATCCGCCTGAAACGCCAGGCGCCCAGGGGCGGCCCCAAACCACCAGAGCCTATTCCACCACGAGGAAGGGACGGCTGGGCCCAAGTAGAGCGCTGGCCGTCCCGCGTGCCGCCCACGTAGAGCGTCTCGCCGCGGGGATCCATGTAACAGCCCCAGAAACCCGGGGAGGGATGGACCGCCCGCTGCGTCTTCTCGATCCGGATGAGGTCCTCGCTGGTCTTCGCCAGGAGGCGCCCGGCGGTGAGGTCCAGGACGGCGAGGACCGAGGCGCCCGGTGCCTCGAGTTTGGCCTGGACGGAGGCGTAATACCCGCTCTCCACCGGAGTGCCGAACCAAGGGGTCAGCAGGGGGAAGCGGCGCCAGGACTCCCCCCCGGGGAGCGGGGCGAGCTGGAGCTGCACCGCCGCCACGAGGTGACCATTCCTGTCCGCCCACACGCGCTGCACGTTCCACGCGTACCACTCGGGGCTCCATCCGAAGCGCTCCCGGGGGAGCGCGAGCGGGAAGCGCGCGGTCACCGCATCATGCAGGGTCCGCAGGGGCTCCAGGCTCTCATCGCTGAAGGTCGAGGCGCAGTTGTAGGTGTCATACGTGAAGAGCGGGGGGTCCTGGACCCGGCAGGTACTATTGACGGTGAAGGCCACCCGGTACTGCGTGAAGTCCAGGTGTTCGGTGAACTCCACGGTCGTGCCGAGATCCAGGGCGCCCAGGGTCTCGAAGAGCGGAATCTGCTGGACAAGGCGAAGGGCGACGACCGGGTGACCCTGGGCCGTCACCGCGCCCGTCGTGGGGACCTGGGCACTCCCGAGGGGGCGCTCGAGCTCGAACAGGAGGGCCTGAAAGGTGTCTACGCTCCAAAACGTGTACGCCACAAGCTGATTGTCCCGCTCGCCCCACTCGACCTCAGCCGGGCGAAAGCGGAGCCCTGCCACCGTCTTCAGCGGCAGCGCGTAGAGTTTATCGGCCGTCTGCAGCATCCACTCGTTTGTTCTCCAGTCCAGGTAGATCCGCTCGATGCGCGTCTCGGTGAGGACCTTGCCGATGACGGCATTCTCCTCCGATCCGAGCTTGCCCTGGTAGACCAGGGTGAGCCCATTCGTAGGGAGATCGGCGGGTATGGGAAGATAAACCGGCGCCGCGTCGTTGTCCTGGGGGACTGCCTCGACCAGTTTCGGCCATTCCACCGCCAGACTGCGGACGCCCTTGTCAGTGTCTTGGTACAGGCTGAAGAACCCGTCTTTCGCCAACGCGTCGGGTGAGCGATTCACGATCCGGAGGCTGGGTTCCTGCGTTTCCGGGTGAGGCCCGCGCCGCACCTCCAGTTTCCCACGGAAGAAGTAGTCGAGAAGCCCGGCCGAGTAGCCGACGGCGCGGGGGATCGTGAGCTGGCCGATGCTCCACGCATTGAGGGCATTCAGGGAAAATTCCCCGCCCGGGACGGTCTTCCCGCGCTCCCGCAGGTCCCGGCTGAAGAGGGAGAAGGTGGTCATCCGGGGATTCGTTTCGAGCACGCCGGTGTTCGGGTCCACGAAGCTGTTCCCGCAGAACATGAGGAAGCCAGTGATGGGTTGCCCGGCGGCATCCTGTGTGCTGGCGAATTCCTCGCGGCACGTGGCCGTACTCAACACCGGGTCCGGATACTCTGCCGCGTGATTTCCATCGACAAAGGTGGTGAAATTCGTTCCCTCGGAGACGAAGTTCCGATTGATGATCTGGGAGAGGCCCCAGGCCGACGGGCCGTTTTGCGGGTTGCCGTTGGCGTCGGTTTGCGCCCAGAAGTCCCGCGGCTGGGTGGACCCTTC